>CAZBZD010000081.1:0-7897 GCA_964496295.1 uncultured Rhodanobacteraceae bacterium
GGTCGATGCGGTCGGACAGGTAGCCCAGCGGCCATTGCATCAGCGCGCCGCCGAGGATGGCCAGGGTCATGTAGGTGCTGATGCCGGCGTTGTCGAAGCCGATGTGGCGTGCATATACCGGCGCCATGCCGTAGAAGGCGCCCATCGCCATCCCGGCCAGCAGGGCGCCGACGCCGGCGGTCGGCGCGAGGTCGAACAGGCGCTTGAGTTCGAGGCGCGGCGCGGTCTGCGGTACCGGTTGCGCCTGGCGCGTCAGCACCACGGGCAGGGTGGCGGCCAGCGCCAGCAGCGCCACCACGGTGAACAGCACGAAGGGTTGCGCGTCGATGCGCAGCAGCAGTTGCGACAGGGCCAGGCCGCCGGAGTTGACCATCATGTAGATCGCGAATACCGAGCCGCGATGCCTGGTCGGCGCCTGTGCATTGAGCCAGCTTTCGATGATGGTGTACAGGCCTACCATCATGATGCCGTCGGTCAGTCGCAATACCAGCCACAGCCACGGCCAGCTCGCCAGCGCGTGCAGCAGGGCCACGACGGCGGCGCAGGCGGTACCGAAGGCGAAGGCGCGGATGTGGCCGACGCGTCGCACCAGCGGCGGGATGACGTAGGTGCCGACCAGGAAGCCGGCGTAGTAGATGCCGGCCAGCGCGCCGATCAGGCTGCCGCTGAAGCCGTCGGCCAGGCCGCGCAGCGGAATCAGGGTGCCGAGCAGGCCGATGCTGGCCAGCAGGAAGGCGGTGCTGACGAGCAGCGAGGCGATCGGGCGCAGCGAGCGGAGCATGCCGGAGGAAGGACCCGGAGTGGTCATGCGGCGTATTATCGGGGCAATCGCCCGCCGTTGCAGTGCGGCGTGCCTTGAAAATGCCCGTGTCGCCACGATAAACAAGGCGCGCCCGCCGCAGGCCCGTTCCGTGGCGGCGGGCCATGGCGGCATCTTCACGGAGAACCCTTTCCATGCCCATTTACGCTTTTGCCTGCGAGTCGTGCGGCCACCAGTTCGACCGCCTGCAGAAAATGTCCGACCCCGATCCCGACGTCTGTCCGCAATGCGGCAAGCCGGGCGTGCGCCGTCAGGTCACCGCACCGTCGTTCCGCCTGGCCGGCAGCGGCTGGTACGAGACCGATTTCAAGAAAAGCGGCGACAGGAAACGCAACCTCGCCGGGGACGCCGGGGCGAGCAGTCCCGCGCCCGCGCCCGCGCCGGCTGCAAGTGACGGCAAACCGGCCTGAGAAGCGGGTAGGGCGGGCACTGCCCGCCATGAAAAGGTCATGGTTACGCGAGCCATGTTGGCGCGCGCTGCCGGCCCTACGCGGGCCGCGGGTCGGTGCTGGCGGGTGGCAGGCGGCGACCGATGATGTCGCACAATGCCTGCACGTGGCCGGGGCGCGAGTTCAGTGCCGGGATGTAGCGCAGTTCCCCGCCGCCGGCGGCCCGGAAGATGTCGCGGTTCTGCATGGCGATTTCCTCCAGCGTTTCCAGGCAGTCGACGGCGAAGCCGGGGCAGATGACATCCAGCCGCTGGATGCCGTCGGCGCCGAGCCGGCGCACGCTGGCGTCGGTGTAGGGTGTCAGCCACGGTTCGCGCCCGACCCGGGACTGGAAGCTCAGCGTGGCCTGTTTTTCGTCCAGGCCCAGGCGTTCGCGCAGGGCCTGCGCGGTGGCACGGCATTGCGCGGGGTACGGGTCGCCGGCGCGCGCGTAGCGCTGCGGAATGCCGTGGAAGCTCATCAGCAGGTGGTCGCCGCGGCCCTGCTGTTGCCAGTGTTCGCGCACGCTGGCGGCCAGCGCGTCGATGTAGCCCGGGTGGTCGTGGTAGTCGCCGAGCAGTTGCAGTTCCGGCGCCCAGCGCAGGCGCGTGAGCGCGTCGGCCACGGCGTCGGCGACGCTGCCGCTGCTGGTGGCCGAATATTGCGGGTAAAGCGGCAGCACCAGCAGCCGGCCCGCGCCGTCGCGCTGCATGGCGGCCACGGTGTCGGCCACGCGCGGGTGACCGTAGCGCATGGCCAGGGCCACTTCGACATCGTGGCCGCGACGCGCGAGTTCCTTGCGCACGGCATCGGCCAGTGCCTCGCTGAGCACGCGCAGGGGCGAGCCTTCCGGCGTCCAGATGCGGTTGTATGCTTGTGCCGACCGACGTGGCCGGGTGCGCAGGATCACGCCGTGCAGGACCGGCCACCACAGCCAGCGCGGGGCCTCGATCACGCGCGGGTCGGACAGGAATTCGGCCAGGTACGGTCGCAGCGCCGCCGGCGTCGGTGCATCGGGCGTGCCCAGGTTAACCAGCAGTACACCTGTACCGGGTAGGCTGGCCGGGACGTCTTCGCCCAGCCCCGTGTAGTGGCTTGTTGCCGCCATGGTTCAAGGTTCCGGAGAACTCCACAAATCGCGCGCAGTCTGACACAAGGTGGCACACTTCGCGGTTCGTGGCGCCATTTTCACCTCCTCCACTGGAGAACCGGCATGATGCGTAAATCCTTCAAGATCCTGGCCGCCGGCCTGTTGCTGGCCCTGCTGCCGACCGTGGCCGTGCAGGCGGCCGACACCTCCGATCGCGACGAAAGCCTGAACCTGGCCAACAATGCCGTCCGCGTGCTCGACCAGATCGAGCAGGCGCCGGATCATGCCATTCCGCTGGACCTGTTGCGCAACGCCAAGGCCGTGGCCGTGATTCCCGACGTGGTCAAGGCCGGGTTCGTCTTCGGCGGCCGCCACGGCGAGGGCCTGGTGTCGGTGCGCCTGAGCGACGGCAGCTGGTCGTACCCGGTGTACGTCGACCTGAGCGGCGGCAGTGTGGGCTTCCAGGCCGGCGTGTCGTCCACCGACGTGATCCTGGTGTTCCGCACCCAGCGTGGCGTGGACGGCATCGTGCACGGCAAGTTCACCCTGGGCGCGAATGCCGCCGTGGCGGCCGGGCCGGTGGGGCGCAACGCGCATGCTTCGACCGATGCGCAGTTGAAGGCCGAGATCTATTCCTACTCGCGTTCACGCGGCCTGTTCGCCGGCGTGGCGCTGGACGGCACGGCGATCACCATCGACTACGACGCCAACGCGGCCGTGTACGGTTCCGGCATCACGCCGCGGCGCATCTTCGAGGGCGGCGTCCGCCAGGTGCCGGCCCAGGTGGCGGCTTTCCGCGAGCGCCTGACGCACTACAGCGGGGGCGGTTCGGCTCCGGCCACCGCCCCGGCCGCGTCCGGTTCAGGGAGCTGAAACCGGCGCACGCCCGCCCCGATGCGCCTTTGCGGGCGTGCGACGGCGTGTCCGGCGCGGCGGCTGCCATGAAATGCGCCGGCGGCGGGCAGAACAGAGTATCCTGAAGAGCCTTGAAGACGGGCGGAAAGGCCGGGCGCGCCGTGAGCGCCGGGCACGATCCCGCCAGAGGTAACTATGGGTTTAGACAGCATTTGGCATTGGCTCATCTTCCTGGTGGTCATCCTGATCATCTTCGGCACCGGCAAGTTGACCAAGATCGGCCCCGACCTGGGCAAGGCCGTGCGCGAATTCAAGAAGGCGCTGGGCGGCGACGACGACAAGGACGAGGCCAAGGCCGGCGAGGAATCGATCAAGGCCGATCCGCCGGCGCAGGCGCCGGCCGCCGGGGCCACGCAGAAACAGGAACCGCACGACGCCTCCACGTCGAAGTAGTCGTCGGCGGCACGGCATGTTCGATTTCAGCCTGGGCAAGCTGATCCTGCTGGCGCTGGTGGCGCTGCTGGTGCTGGGCCCCGACAAGCTGCCGGGTGCGGCACGCACGGCGGGCGCGTTGATACGCCGCTTGCGCAGCGGCTGGGACAACGTGCGCGCCGAAGTCGAGCGCGAGCTGGAAATCGAGGAAATCCGCAAGGCCGCGCGCCAGGCTGCCGCCGATGCCGAGGCGACGCAGGCGCAGGCCAGCGAGACCCTGCGCAAGCTGCAGGAGGAAATGGACAGGACACGCGCGGAACTGACCGGCTCCGATGCCGCGCGCGGGGACGCCTCCGCACCGGCCGCCGGTGCACCAGCCGGGGAGACCGACCATGGCCGGGGTTGAGCCGGAATCCGGTACCGAGCAAGGCCTGTTTTCGCACCTGATCGAGTTGCGCTCGCGGCTGCTCAAGGCCGTGGTCACGATACTGGCGGTGCTGGTCGCGCTGGTGCCGTTCGCCAACGAGCTCTACACCCGGCTGGCCGCGCCGCTGGTGGCGCGCCTGCCGGCCGGTGCGCACCTGATCGCCACCCAGGTCACCAGCCCGTTCATCACGCCGCTGAAACTGGCGTTGTACACGGCGTTCTTCATCAGCATGCCGATGGTGCTGTACCAGCTCTGGGCCTTCGTCAGCCCGGGCCTGTACCGCAGCGAAAAGCGTCTGGCGCGGCCGCTGCTGGTCGCGGCGATGGCGCTGTTCTATGCCGGTTGCGCGTTCGCCTATTTCCTGGTCCTGCCGGCGGCCTTCCGTTTCCTCACCGCGGTGGTGCCGGCGGGCGTGGAGATGATGACCGACATCAACCACTATCTCGATTTCGTGGTGCTGATGTTCTTCGGCTTCGGCCTGTGCTTCGAGGTGCCGGTGGTCGTGGTGGTGCTGGCGGCGGTGGGTATCGTCGACATCCACAAGCTGCGCAGCTGGCGCCGTTACGCCATCGTCTGCGCGTTCGGCATCTCCGCCGTGGTCACGCCGCCGGACGTGACCTCGATGATCCTGCTGGCGGTCCCCATGTGCCTGCTCTACGAACTGGGGCTGGTCGCCGTGCGCGTGCTGGTGCGGCCGCGCGACCGCGACGAGAAAGCGCGCGACACCTGAGGGCGGATCCGCTGCTGCCGGCCGCGAACTGGTTACACTGGATGCATGGCCCGCGCGTCCTCGCTGCTCACCGACATCCCGCTGTTCCCGCTGGCAACGGTGCTGTTTCCCGGCGGCCCGCTGGAGTTGCGCATCTTCGAGCCGCGCTACCTGGACCTGGTGCGCGAATGCACGCGCGCGGACAAGTGCTTCGGCGTCTGCCTGATTCTCGGCGGCGAGGAGGCGGGCGGGCCGGCGACGCCGGCGGCGGTGGGCACGCTGGCCCGCATCACCGATTTTTTCACCACCAGCGAGGGCATCCTCGGCATCACCGCCGAGGGCGGCACGCGCTTCCGCGTCAGCCAGGCGAGGGTGCGCAGCGACGGCCAGTTGCGCGGCGACGTCGAGTGCTGGGAGGAAGCCTCGACGCTGTCGCTGCCGCCCGAGTTCGGCCTGCTGGAAACCATCCTGCGCCGCCTCGTCGAGCAGATGGCGCCGCCGTGGAAGCAGGCCCCGGAAGCGTGCTACGACAATGCCGCCTGGGTCGGGTTTCGTCTGGCCGAACTGTTGCCGCTGGATGTCGGCGAGCGCCAGCAGTTGCTGGAAATGACCGACCCCCTGGAGCGCCTGGCCTGGCTGCGCGACGTGCTGCCGCGCTTCCAGCGGACGTAGGTCGGGCACTGCCCGGCGATCATCACGCATGCGTGGGGAGGCGATGGCGGGGAATGCCCGCCCTACGCGGGCGTATGGTGGGGTAGACTGGCGAATCTGGTTCACATGACGGACACGACATGAGCACACTGGCCGGCAAGACCCTGTTCATCACCGGCGCTTCGCGCGGCATCGGCCTGGCCATCGCGCTGCGTGCCGCGCGCGACGGCGCCAACGTGGCCATCGCCGCCAAGAGCGCCGCACCCAATCCCAAGCTGCCGGGCACCATCCACACCGCCGCCGCCGAGATCGAGGCCGCCGGCGGCAAGGCGCTGCCGCTCAAGGTCGACATCCGCGACGAGGACCGCGTGGCCGAAGCCGCCACCGAAGCGGCTGAACATTTCGGCGGCATCGACATCGTCGTCAACAATGCCAGCGCGATCTGGCTGGCCGGCATCGAGGGCACGCCGATGAAGCGCTACGACCTGATGCAGCAAGTCAACGCGCGCGGCACCTATGTCACCACCCGGGCCTGTCTGCCGTATCTGAAAAAGGCGGCCAACCCGCATGTGCTGATGCTGTCGCCGCCGCCCAGCCTGGACCCGAAGTGGTTCAGGGACCACACCGCCTACACCATCGCCAAGTACGGCATGAGCCTGTGCGTGCTGGGTTTTTCCGCCGAGCTGTCCGGCGCCGGCATTGCCGTCAACGCGCTGTGGCCGCGCACCGTGATCGCCACCGCCGCCATCGCCATGCTCGGCGGCAAGGTCGACCCGGAGAACTGCCGCAAGCCGGAGATCGTCGCCGATGCCGCGCATGCCATCCTGTGCCAACCCGCGCCCGAATTCACCGGCCGTTTCTGCATCGACGACGAGGTGTTGCGCGAGGCCGGCGTCACCGACCTCGATGCCTATGCCGTCAAGCCGGGCGCGCCGCTGCTGCCGGACCTTTTCCTGGACTGACCGGATCTGCAGGAGCCTGCCCTGCAAGGACGCTTGCCGATGGGCGGGGCATTGAAACATTGCTCCCGCGACGCCATCGTGAGCTTTCCACCGCGCCGGAAAACCTGCCGTGTCATCCGTTCCCGTATCCGCCGAGGCACCCCTGGAAGCCGCCATCGCGCGCGACGGCTTCGTGCTGCTGCCCGGCACGGCCATGCGCGAGGTCCTGCTGCGCCACGGCACGCTGGACGACTGGAGTGTTTTCGCCGACAGCTGGAACCGTCTCGCACGCGACCGCTACATGGCCGACCACGGCCGCTACCGGCGTCGCCGGCATGCCGTGTATGCCGTCGGTGCGGGGCAGGGCGTGGTCCGCCGGGCGCACCAGCCGCACTACCAGACCAGGTCGTACAACCCGTTGAACGGCGGCGTCGAACGCTGGTTCGAGCCGATCGAGCCGGCCATCGGCGAGGGCGCGGTCATGCGTGCCGTGCTGGCCTGCTGTCACGGCGTGTTCGGCGCCCTGGCGCCGGCGGTGCGCGACTGGCATGTCGAGGTGCACCAGTTCCGCATCGAGGCACGTGCCGGTTCGGCGGGCCAGCCGACCCCCGAAGGCGTGCACCGCGACGGCGTGGACTACGTGCTGGTGCTGATGGTCGACCGCAGCAACATCGCCAGCGGCACCACGACCGTGTACGCCCCCGATCGCAGCGAGCTGGGCAGCTTTACCCTGGCCCGACCACTGGATGCCACGTTGCTGGATGATCACCGCGTCTACCACGGCGTGACCGCGGTCGAGCCGCTGGATCCCGCGCTCCCCGCGCATCGCGACGTGCTGGTGGTGACCTTCCGCGACGCCCGCGTGCCGCGTCATGACACCCGTTTTGCTCCCTGAGGAGGAACCGCCGCATGAAATACCTGCATTCCATGGTGCGCATCCGCGACATCGACGCCTCGCTGCGTTTTTATTGCGAAGGCCTGGGCCTGAAGGAAGTGCGCCGCAAGGAAGTGCCCGAAGGCAAGTTCACCCTGATCTTCCTGGCTGCACCCGGCAGCCCCGAGGCGGAAATCGAGCTGACCTGGAACTGGGATTCCGACGAGGACTACGGCAACGCGCGCAACTTCGGCCATCTGGCCTTTCGCGTGGACGACATCTACGCCACCTGCGCACGCCTGGCCGACATGGGCTACACGATCCACCGCCCGCCGCGCGACGGCCACATGGCCTTCGTGAAATCGCCGGACCGCATCTCGGTGGAATTGTTGCAGGACGGCCATCTGGAACCGGCCGAACCGTGGACATCCATGTCCAACACGGGCACCTGGTAAAAACGCCCAAGTCGGACGTGGCCCGCCCCGTCGAACGTCCCGCCACGATGGCCAGCGCCACCTGGGCAACCCATTGAGCGGGTAGGGCGGGCACTGCCCGCCGGATAAAATCTGCGGGTACGTGAGACTTCCTGGCAAAAACGCCCAAGTCGGACGTGGTCCGCCCCGTCGAACGTCCCGCCACGATGGCCAGCGCCACCTGGGCAACCCATTGA
>CAZBZD010000081.1:7997-8129 GCA_964496295.1 uncultured Rhodanobacteraceae bacterium
GCGGGTAGGGCGGGCACTGCCCGCCGGATAAAATCTGCGGGTACGTGAAACTTCCATGGCGGGCAGTGCCCGCCCTACCCGCAGCCCCGCAGCCCCGCAGCCCCGCAGCCCCGCAGCCCCGCAGCCCCGCAG
>CAZBZD010000082.1:0-8116 GCA_964496295.1 uncultured Rhodanobacteraceae bacterium
CCTGCACCAGCACGTCGTTGACGCACATGCCGACCAGGTCGATGCCGATGGTGTCGTGGCGGCCCAGCTGCTGCGCCAGCTTCAGCTTGGTGCCGACGCCGTCGGTGCCGGACACCAGCACCGGCTCGCGGTATTTGCCGGACACATCGAACAGGGCGCCGAAACCGCCCAGCCCGCCCATCACTTCGGGGCGGAAAGTGCGCTTGACGCTGGGCTTGATGCGTTCGACCAGCGTGTTGCCGGCGTCGATGTCGACCCCGGCGGCGCGGTAGGTGAGGGCGTCGTTGTCTGGCGAGGACATGCGTCGGTCCGGCGGATTTCTGGGCTGCCCATGATAGACGTTTGCGCCCGGATTGGGCAGACTCTGCACTTGAAACCGCGCGACACGGCCATGTCGCGCCGAACGTGAGAGGTCGCCGATGACGGACATGCCGATGCGCTTGCGCAAAATGACGGGCTTTCTGCTGCTGTGTGCCCTGGCGTGGGCCGTGGCCGGGCCGGCGTTGGCGCAGGACACCACCTACCAGGCCACGGTGCCGGTCGCCGACACCTCGAACGCGCAGCGCAACCATGCCTTTGCCGTGGCGTTGCAGCACGTGCTGGCACGTGTGGCCGGGCACCCGGTGGATGCTGCCGGGACCCGCGCCGCCACCTACGTGCGCCACTACCAGTACCGGCGCGCTCCCGCGGGCGCGCCGACCCCGTTCCTGCTCACGGTCAGCTTCGCGCCGTCGGCAATACGGCATCTGGTGGGCGACGAGGGCATTCCGGCGCCCGCCGCGGAAGTCGCGGCCGGCGCCGGGGCCGATTCCGGCGTGCCGCCGGGCGCCATCGGCGGCGGCGACAGCACGCTGTGGGTATCGAACCTGCACTCGGCGCTCGATTTTGCCGGCGCGCTTTCCGCGCTGCGCACCGCTCCCGGCGTCGACGCCGTCACGCTGCGGCAGGCCCGGGACGGCGGCATGCTGCTCGACGTGCACACCGCGATTCCGCTGCGGCGGGTACTGGGCGCGCTGGAAAGCGGTGGCCGTGTCGCTGCTTCGGGCAACCCGCACGCAGGTGCCGACGCCAGCCTGCGTTGGTTGAAGTGACCCGCGATGGGGCCGTCGGCGCCCGCTCCCGGCCCGGCCGCCGCGTCGCCGTGGCGGCACCTGCCCAACGCCATCTCGCTGCTGCGCATCCTGCTGGTGGTGCCGGTGGTGGTGGCGATCGAGATGCGCTGCTTCCGGCTGGCCCTGGGGCTGGCCGTGGTGGCCGGCGCCTCCGACGGGCTGGACGGCTGGCTGGCGCGGCATTTCCACTGGCGCAGCCGGCTGGGCGGGATCCTCGATCCGGTCGCCGACAAGTTGCTGCTGGTGGCCTGTTTCGTGGCGCTGGCGGCCATCGGCAAGGCTCCGCTGGCGCTGACCGCGCTGGTGCTGGGACGCGACTTCATCATTGCCGTGGGCGCGTTGGCCTGGCATCGCGTCATCGGCGATTTCGAGGCACGACCGAGCTGGATTTCCAAATGCTGCACCGTGGCACAGATTCTCTACGTGCTGGCGATGCTGGCCGGCGCGGCCGGCTGGCTGCGCCTGCCCGTGGACCCGTGGGCCTGGCTGGTGGCGGCATTGACGCTCGCCAGCGGGCTCGACTACATCGTGCGCTGGGGCTGGATGGCACGGCAGGCGCTGGCGCGCCGACATCGACAAGGGGAACGGAATGAATCCTGAAGTATCGCGACGCTGGCAATGGCTCGCCATCATCGCTGTCCTGGTATTCCTGATCTGGCTGCTGTCGCCGGTGCTGATGCCGTTCGTGCTGGGCGCCATGCTGGCCTACATGGGCGATCCGCTGGCCGACCGCCTGGAGCGCTGGAAACTCGGCCGCACGCTGGCGGTCAGCATCGTGTTCGTCATCATGCTGCTGGTGGTGGCCGGGATCCTGCTGCTGCTGGTGCCGCTGATCGAGCGCCAGGTGGTGCGCCTGGTCAACAACCTGCCGCATTACGTGCAGTGGGTGCGCGAGGAGGCCTTCCCCTGGCTGCAGGTCCACCTGCACCTGCAGCCGGGAACGCTCGACGTGGACAGCATCATCAAGGTGCTGCAGTCGCACATCGGTTCGGTCGGCAGCATCGTCGCCGCGACGCTGGCCAAGGTGTCCAAATCCGGTTTCGGCATCGTGTTGTGGCTGACCAACCTGGTGCTGATCCCGGTGGTCACGTTCTACCTGCTGCGCGACTGGGACGTGATGGTGGCGCGCATCGACCGCATGCTGCCGCGCCGGCAGCGGCCGACCATCGTGCGCCTGGCGCGCGAGTCCAACCAGGTACTGGGCGCCTTCGTGCGCGGGCAACTGCTGGTGATGGTGGCGCTGGGCATCATCTACGGCGTGGGCCTGGCCCTGATCGGCCTGTCGGTGGGACCGCTGATCGGCATGGTCGCCGGCCTGCTCAGCTTCGTGCCCTACCTGGGCTTCATCATCGGCCTGGTGGCGGCCCTGGTCGCGGTGATGGTGCAGTACGGCGACTGGCTGCACCTGCTCCTGCTGGCGATCGTGTTCGCGATCGGCCAGATGATGGAGGGTTACGTGCTGGTGCCCAAGCTGGTCGGCGACAAGATCGGCCTGCATCCGGTGGCCGTGATGTTCGCGGTGATGGCCGGGGGCTACCTGTTCGGCTTCGTCGGCATCCTGCTGGCGCTGCCGGTGGCGGCCGTGATCATGGTGCTGCTGCGCCACGGCTACGAGCGCTACCGGAAAAGCGACCTGTACGGCGGCGATGACGAGGCGTTGCCCGATGCCGACGGCGGCAGCCTGCCCGATGACGGCCACGAGGCCGCGGACTGACGTGACCGCGCAGCTTCCGCTCACCCTGCGCTGGCCGCGTCGCCAGCGTTTCGAACACTTCCATCCCGGGGCCAACGCGGCGGCCCTGGCCAGCGTGCGCCGCGCCGCCGAGGAACCCGGCGCGCCGTGGCCCTTCGTGGCCGGCGCCACGGGCAGCGGCAAGACGCACCTGCTGGTCGCCGCCTGCCGGCAGGCATCGGCGCGGGGACGCCACGTGCAGTACCTGCCGCTGGCCAGCCTCGGCGCGACGGCCGAAACCGCCATCCGCAACAGTGCCGGGGCCGACCTGCTGGCCGTGGACGACGTGCAGGCGGTGGCCGGCGGGGCCGCCGTCGAGCATGCCCTGTTCGACCTCTACAACCGCGCCCGTGCCGAAGGCGTCACGCTGCTCTTCGCCGCGCGCGAAACGCCGTCGCAGCTGGCGCTGGGCCTGCCGGACCTGCGCTCGCGCCTGGGCGCCTGCACGCTGGCGATGCTCAAGCCGCTGGACGAGCGCGAGCGGCGCGAGGTGCTGCGCGCGCATGCCGAGGCCCGCGGCATCCGCCTGGACGATGTCGTGCTGGACTGGCTGTTCACCCACCAGGCACGCGACCTGGGCGCCCTGCACGAGCTGCTCGAACGCATCGACGTGGCCTCGCTGGCGGCGCACCGGCGGGTGACGATTCCGTTCCTGCGCGATTTGCTGCGCCGCGACGCCGCCGCGTCACCGGCCCCGTGAGGAGTATCCATGGAACTGCTTGCCGAAGACCTGTTGCTGCTGGCCCTGGATGACGACAGGGGCACCGTGCCGATGGCCGTGCAGCCGACCCTCGATCTCGGCCTGGCCGGGGCCATGATCGCCGACATGGCCGCGCAGGGCAGGCTGCAACTGCAAAAGAATTTCCGGGGCGGGAAACTCTCCGTCACCGACGGCTCGGCGACCGACAACCGCATCTTCAACGATGCGGTGGCCGCCGTGGCGGCACGGCCGGGCAAGAGCGTGGCCTGGTGGGTGCACAACCTGTCGCGGTCCGTGGACGGCCTGCGCGCGCGGCTGCTGGAATCGCTGGTGGCCAGGGGCACGCTGGAGCGGCGCGAGGAACGCGTCCTGCTGCTGTTCCACCACGAGGTGTATCCCGAGCGTGACGGGCGCGTCGAACGCGATGTCCGCAAGCGCATGGACGCCGTGTTGCTGCACGGAAACGAACCCGGGCCGCACATGCTGTGGCTGCTGCAACTGGCCATGGTTTGCCACGTCGTGGATGCCATCTACCCGTCACGGCAACGCGCGGCGGTGAAAAAGCGCATCAAGACGCTGGTGAAGACGCACCACGACGATTCCGCCGCAGCCGTCGCCAAGGTCATCGAGGCCCAGCAGCAGGCCGTGATGGTGGCCATCATGGCCGCCAGCGTGGCGGCGACCAGCGCGGCCTGCAGCAGCGCTTCGGCCTGCTGAAGTTCCTGTTTCCGCGTTTTTTCGCGGGGCGGAGCCGGCCGGCGGTTCAGTCGGCTCCGGATGCCGGCGGCAGCAAGCGCGCATCGTCGAACAGGCAGGTGAACGTCGAGCCCTTGCCCGGTTCGCTTTCGATCTCCAGCCGCGCCTGGTGCAGGTTGAGCACGTGCTTGACGATCGACAGCCCCAGGCCGGTGCCGCCCTTGTCGCGCGAGCGGCTGGACGAGACCCGGTAGAAGCGTTCGCTGAGCCGGCCCAGGTGCTCGGCGGGAATGCCGTAGCCGGTGTCGCGCACCGAGTAGGCGGCGCCGCCGGGCGTGCGCTTCCAGCCGATCAGGATGTCGCCGTGCTCGGGGGTGTAGCGCACCGCGTTGCTGACCAGGTTGGAGAAGGCGCTGTGCAGGTCGCGCGGCGAGCCGCGCAGGTCCGCGCCGGCCTCGTTGCGCACGCTGATGCGGTGGCGGCCCTGGCTGAGCGCTTCGGCTTCCTTGGCCAGCGAGGCCAGCATGGCATCCATGGCCACGCGCTCGTCGGCCAGGTGCTGCTGGGTTTCCAGCCGCGACAGGGTCAGCAGGTCCTCGACGATCTGGCCCATGCGGTGCGATTGCGCGCGCATTTCCTTCAGCGCCGGTGCCAGGTCGGGCATCTCGTCGGGATCGAACAGTTCCAGGTAGCCGTGGATCACCGTCAGCGGCGTGCGCAGCTCGTGCGAGACGTTGGCGACGAAGTCGCGGCGCATCTTTTCCAGCCGGCTGATGTGGCTGATGTCGCGCGCCAGCAGCACGCGCTGGTCTTCGCCGAAAGGCATCAGGGTGATGCTGATGTGGCGCTCCGGATCGGTCGGCGCGGGGATGTCGGCGGGTGGTTCGGTGCCGCCGGTGCGCAGCCACTGGCCCAGCGCGCTGTCGCCCAGCAGGTCGGCCATCGGCTTGCCGTGGTCGCGCTTGCGGCGGATGCCCAGCAGGTGCTCGGCGGCGCGGTTGGCCCAGCGCACCGCGCCCCCGCGGTCCAGCAGGACCACGGCGTCGGGCAGGGCGCCGACGGCGCGGCGCAGGTTGCGGATCTGTGCCAGCAGGCGCTGCTCGCGGGCGTGGCCGGAAAGGGTCATGAGTGCGTGGAGAAGCGGTAGCCGGCGCCGCGCACGGTCTGCACCAGTGCGTCCAGCTGCCATGGTTCGAGCGCCTTGCGCAGGCGCCGGATGTGCACGTCCACGGTGCGCTCCTCCACGTACACGCTGCCGCCCCAGACCTGGTCCAGCAACTGCGCGCGCGAGTACACGCGCTCGGGGTGGGTCATGAAAAAGTGCAGCAGGCGGTATTCGGTGGGGCCGAGGCTGACCGGCTCGTCGCGGGCGAACACGCGGTGCGCGGCGCTGTCGATCCGGAGCCCGCCGCTTTCCAGTTGCCCGCTGCCGTCGTCGCCCTGGCTGCGGCGCAGCACGGCCTTGATGCGGGCCACCAGCTCGCGGGTGGAAAACGGCTTGACCACGTAGTCGTCCACGCCGGCTTCCAGGCCGTTGACGCGGTCCATCTCCTCGCCGCGCGCGGTCAGCATGATGATCGGCACCTCGCGGGTGAGGTCTTCGCGGGTCAGGCGCCGCGCCAGTTCCAGGCCGCTCATGCCGGGCAGCATCCAGTCCAGCAGGATCAGGTCGGGCACCGCTTCGGCGATGGCCAGTTGCGCGGCGTGCGCGTCTTCGGCGTGGACCGGCTCCATGTCCGCCTTGCGCAGGGCGAAGGCGACCATGTCGCGGATGGAGGCTTCGTCTTCGACGATCAGGATGCGTTTTTGCATGGATGGACTCGCTGCGGCCAGCCGTATTGCATCGCATGAATGTTACACGGCGATGACGCCGGTCAGTCCACGGACAGCCCCGCGTGGACGCGTTCGTTGTCGAGCAGCGCTTTCCAGCGGTTGACGATGGTGCAGAACAGGCGCGCGGTGCGCTCGGTGTCGTACACGGCCGAGTGCGCCTCGTGGCTGTCGAAATCCAGTCCCGCCGCGACCACCGCCTTGCTGAGCACGGTCTGTCCGTAGGCCAGGCCGCCGAGGGTGGCGGTGTCGAAGCAGCTGAAGGGGTGGAACGGGTTGCGCTTGTAGCCGCAACGTTTCGCCGCCGCGTTCAGGAACGAGAGGTCGAACGCGGCGTTGTGCCCGACCAGCACCGCGCGCTGGCAGCCGTCGGCCTTGAGCGCCTTGCGCACCGGCGCGAACACGTGGTTGAGCGCCGCGCGCTCGGGCATCGCGCCGCGCAGGGGGCTGTCCGGGTCGATGCCGGTCACTTCCAGCGAGCGCGGATCGATTTCGGCGCCCGCGAACGCTTCGACCTGGGCCGACACCAGCGGATCGGGATACACCCGGCCCTCGGCATCCATGCGGATCGGGCAGGCGGCGATTTCCAGCAGGGCGTGGCGGGTGGGGTCGAAGCCTCCGGTTTCCACGTCCACCACCACCGGCAGGAAGCCGCGGAAGCGGTCGGCCATGTTGACGGGCATGTCGGTGTCGATCATGTGCAGAGGATACAGGATGGAGGCGTGCCGCCCGCCCGCGCGCGGCGCCGGCACGCGCGCGGGGAAGACCGGTTCCGGGCCGGGTTACAGCGACCTGGCCGCGAACGTGTTGCAGGCCGTGATCTGGCCGCTCCTGAAGCCGGTATTGAACCAGCGCACGCGTTCGGCCGAGGTGCCGTGCGTGAACGAGTCGGGCATCACCGTGCCGCGCGCCTCGCGTTGCAGCGTGTCGTCGCCGATCGCGTTGGCGGCATCGAGCGCGGCCTCGACGTCGCCGGGCTGCAACCACTGCAGGCGCTGCTGCGCATGCTCGGCCCAGACGCCGGCAAAGCAGTCGGCCTGCAGCTCCTGGCGCACGGACAGGCCGGTTGCGCCTTTCATGTCGGCGCCCTGGCGCCGCGCGGCATCGACCTTGGCGCTGATGCCGAGCACGTCCTGCACGTGGTGCCCGACTTCATGCGCGATGACGTAGGCGCGCGCGAAATCGGCAGTGGAGGCGTGCAACCGGGTGCGCATGGTGTCGAAGAAACCCAGGTCCAGGTAGATCCGCTTGTCGCCCGGGCAGTAGAACGGCCCCACCGCCGAGCTGGCCGAGCCGCAGGCCGTGCGAACCGCGCCGCGGAACAGGACCAGCTTCGGGGCCGGATAGCTCGCGCCGTGCCCGGCCAGGATCGTGGTCCACACGTCCTCGGTGCTGCCCAGGACGTGCCTGACGAACTGGATCTGCGGATCGTTGTCGTCGACCGGTGCCGTGCTCTGCTGGCCGGGTGCGGCGCCGCCCATGCTGGTCAGGCCGAGCAGGCCGAACAGGTTGCGGTGGAATACCAGGCTGAGGATGCCGATGATGATCAGGCCGCCGATGCCCATGTGCCGTCCCCGGAGGGGCCCGAAAGACATCCTGCCGCGCCCTCCGGCACGGACCACGTTGTTGCTTGCCCTGCTTCTGCGCCAGCGCATGGACCGACCTCCCCAATGGCGCCGTCGCGGCGCCTTCCGGGCAAATCTACCGCATTTCGGCGGCCGCGGCGCGCACCGGACCTGAACGGGGCGGCGCGGCGCGCGCGCCGGTTCAGGTGGCGGGCGGGGTCTTGTGCTTGTAGCGACACAGGTCGGCGATGATGCAGTCGGGGCAATGCGGCTTGCGCGCGGTGCACACGTAGCGCCCGTGCAGGATCAGCCAGTGGTGGGCGTCTTTCCTGAACTCCGCGGGCACCACCTTGAGCAGCTTGTCCTCGACCGCGCGCACGGTCTTGCCTGGGGCCAGGCCGGTGCGGTTGGAAACACGGAAGATGTGCGTGTCCACGGCGATGGTCGGTTCGCCGAAGGCGGTGTTGAGGACCACGTTGGC
>CAZBZD010000083.1:0-8081 GCA_964496295.1 uncultured Rhodanobacteraceae bacterium
GCCTGCCTGGTCGGCGACCGTTTCCTGCTGCTCAAGCTGGGCAGGAGCATCGGCTGCTTCCGTCGCGACGAGGTCACGGTGGACAGGATCACCCGGCTCATGGCCGGCAGCGACGAGCTGGACGCCCTGTCGGCGGAAATCGAGGACGCCGGACGTTCCGCGCAGGAGGCCGCTGCCGGCGGGGCGGCCTCCTGAGGGTCGATCGCCTGCGGCGCCGGCTCCCGCGGCGGTGCCGGGAGCGGCGGCCGGGGAGTCAGTTCACCAGGTGCGTGTGCACGGATTGCTCGAAGTCCGCCAGCGTGCAGAGGGTATCGCCGCGCGACACGGCGCATTCCGGTTGCGGCAGGTAGTCGAAGTACGGCGGGTGCTCCGTGTCCAGCGCTTGCAGCTCGCGCAGCTGGTCGAGGCCCTGCGCCAGGTAGAAGACGCGCACATGGCGTCCGCCCTCGGCATCGGTCAGCAATTCGAATCCCAGCGCGCCGTTGATCGCGGGGTCGTCGCGCGCGTAGCCGGGCACCTGCCAGTGCAGATCCAGCATGCCGCCCACGTTGGCCACGTTGGTGTCGTGGCCGACCAGCACCGCCAGTGACGGGCCGTCGGGGTCGTCCAGTGCCTGCAGGACGTATTTCATGATGGGCGTGGCACCGTGATTGGCGGCATACGGGGTACGCGACAGCAGATCGAATTCCGCGGCATGGATCCGGGACAGCAAGCGCAAGTCCGGGCGTTGCACGCGGCCCCAGCCGACCTGCGCCATGGGCATGCCGTTGGCGTATTCCAGCAGGATCGACTCCGACGCCGTGCCGCCGACCGACAACGGGCCCACGAAGTCCACGTGGTCGTCCTCGCGCAGCTCTTCCCACACGTAATGGATTTGTGACAGCCGGCAGCCTTCCGGCAAACCCGAAGCCTTGCACAACGGCAGCGAACAGCAGCCGAGGATGGCACCGAGGCGCTGGAAAGGCTTGTCCAGCGCGGCGGCGTCGAAACTGCCGAGGTCGTGGTCGGCCCGTGCCAGGATCAGCGCCCTGGCCCGGGCCGGGTCGTAGGGCACCGCGCCATTGGCGATCGGGGCAAACAGGGGATCGTTGCGGTCGCCGTCGGCATGCGTGACTTCGATCGCGCAATCCGGCGCCAGGCCCTCCGCGAACCCCACGCCGGTACGCCGGGTGCGCTGGTCGGTGTCGGCATGGATGTCCACGCTGCCGTCGACGGGGCAGCCGTCGGCCGGCAACAGGCCGCGCCTGGCCAGCATTCCGCGGCTCCAGCGCCCGAGCAGCACGGACCCGTCATAGCCATGCCGGGTCAGGTAGCCCGCGGGCACCTCCCACTCCGGCCATGGATCACTGGCGTATCCGGGCGGGATCACGTAAGGCTTGGTGGGTGGACGCACGCCATGCCGCATCAGCATGACCACCTTTTGCAGTTGCAGTGACGTCGACGTCGCCGGCCCCGACGACGGGGCCACCGCCACCGGTGCCGATGAAGTTTCACTGGCGGGCCCGGCACATCCGTACAAAACCGCCAGCGCGACGGCCACGGCCAGCAGACGGGACAACAGGGGGCGCATGTTCGTACCTCGCACGTATCCGGTCATGAAAAAAGTGGCGGCTCCTGGGAGCCGCCGAGGACTGTGGGGACAGTAATGGAAAATGGCGTCAGAACACGGCGCGGAGCGTCAGCGACCAGCGCGGCGAGGCACATTCGCGCTCGACCTCGAAGTGGTCCACATCGAAGGCGGCCTGGTTGGCCATGATGACCGCTCCGCTGTCGCCGTCGAAGTTCGGCTCCATCTGGTAGCTGCAGCCGTCCAGCAGGTTCTTGCCGGTCAGGCGCAGCACGAAGGTGTCGCCGAAATCCTTCTCGATGAAGAATTCGAGGTTGCCGTCGTAACTGGTGCTCTGCTGCTCGCCGATGGTGAAGTAACGCGCCATGCCCTGCTTGTTGTAGAAGGCGCCGAAGCTGAAGTCCCACGACGGAATGTCCTGGGTCAGGCCCACGTTGTAGACATAGCCCGGTTGCGAATTCATCGCGATGTCGCTGCCGTCGATCGGACTGGGCCGGCTCGAGAACAAGCGCGCGTAATTGGCGAACAGGCCCGTGTTCTCCGCTCCGAGGAAGGTCAGCGGCGTGGACAGGTCGAATTCGATGCCATACACCTCGGCGTCGCCCAGGTTCCGGTAGGTGTACACGCTGCCGCGATACGTCGCCGGATCCAGCCCGTATTCGGACATGGCATTCGTGGTCCTGACCAGGCCGATCAGGTTCGAGATATTGCGCTTGAACACATTGACGCCGAACACGCCTTCGCGACCCAGGAAGTGCTCGTAGCCCAGGTCAAAACCGATGGCGGTCTCCGTCTCCAGGTTCGCATTGCCGACGGTGACATCGTAGTCCTCCGGCGCTTCCGTGGTGATCGACGGCACCAGCTGGGCGAAGCTCGGCCGGCGCACGGTACGCGCCACGCTGAATCGCAAGGTATCCTTGCGGCTGAGTTTCCAGCGCAGATGCGCCGACGGATTGAGCATCGAGACATGCCGGTCGGCGGAGCCGGTGGTCATGTCGGTGACCGTGCCGTCGGCATCGGCCACGGTGTTGGTGAAGCGCTGCTTGGCCCAGGTGTTTTCCCAGCGCACGCCACCGGTCACGGTGACCTGGCTGTTGATGAACCAGTCCATGCGCCCGTAGCCGTCGGCGCGACGCTGCTTGTAACTGAAGCTGCCGTCGGTAAGCTGCGCGTCCCCGGCATCCAGCACGGACTGCCCGAAATCACGGTTCTTGTAGCCGGCCTGCACGCCGTACTTCAGCCGCACCCGGTTGATGCCCAGTGCCTCGGCCAGACCCGGGAGCTCGTGGGTGAGGGCAAAGTCGCCATACCAGCTGGTGTCCTCGGTCGTCGCATCCTCGATCTTGTCGAGGTTGGTCCACGTGTCCTCGAACTTGTTCTTGGTTTCGTCGGCCGTGATGCTGGCGTAGCTGATGTGCGCTTCCAGATTGGTGTTGTCGCTGATCGTGTGATACAGCGTCACGCCGCCGCCGCCGGTACGCTGGTCGATGGGCGTGAACTCGTAGCTGCGCTCGAGACTGGTGAAGCCGCCCGGCGAACCGTCGCCCGAATAAGTGACGGTGTTCTCGGTCTCTTCCCGCTTGGTATCGAGCACGCGCACATCGAAACGCAGCGAGGTGACCGGCGAAAGGTTCCAGGTCAGGGCGCCGTTCAGCGACAAGTCCCTGGAATCGCGCGCGTCGCCCTGCTCCTCGCGCTCTGTCGCCCGCGACTGGCTGCGATCATCCCAGCTTTCCAGTGCACGTCCCCATCCGCCAGCCGCCACCTCGTCGGCAAAACCGGCCGAATCGGAGTCGAAGACACCCTGTACCGCATGCTTCTCATTGAAGCGCTTCTGCGCCTGCACGGTCAGCGAATAGAACACGGTCTGGGCATCGTTCCTGCCGGCCCATGACAGCGCCGCATTCGGACGGAATTTGCCGCTCTTCTTGTTGTAGGTGGTACCGACCCGGATGATGACGCCGGGCGGCAACGAGGCGCCATCCTTGAGGACGATATTGAGTGTGCCGCCGATGCCGTTGCTGTCGATGTCGGCCGTCGGCGAACGCAGGACTTCGATATGGTCGACGATCGCGGCCGGAATGCGATCGACCGCCACCGCGCGATCGTTGCTGATGCCCGGCACGCGCCGGCCATTGACCAGCACCTGCGTGTAACCGTGTCCCAGGCCGCGCATCTGGGGTTGGGACGACTCGCCGATGTCACCGACGAAGGATACGTCGGGAACCCGGCGCAGCTGATCGCCGACCGTGACCGGCTCGAACTTGTTGAAGAACTTCTTGGAATAAACCAGCTTCGGCTCCGGCACGTCGATGTGCTTGCGATACGTGATGCCGCTCGAAACGACGATCTGATTCAGGTCCACCGCCTCCTGCGGGGTCTCCTGCTTGTTCTGGTTCTTCGGGGCCTCCTGGCCGGAATCGGCGCCGTTTCCGGTGTCACTGGCCGGTGCGGTCTGGCCCTGGCCAGCCGGCTTGCCCCGGGCAGATGCCCCATCATGCGCCGACACCAGGCCCGGTACAGCGAAAATGCAACTGCCCAGAATGAGTGCGCCGAGTGTGTTGCGACGAAGCGTATACATGGTTTGACCCCTCCCAAAAGTGGTTGCCGGTCTCCGGTTGTGCTGGCTTGACCGCATCTGGCAGCCACACAATACGAACAAATATTCTAAATTGCAACACTTTTAGAATTTTTGGTGCATTTCTTTCTTTCTTGTCGTACCCTCGGTCCCACGAACAGCGGCCCGGCTCGGCCGCAACCGGCATTGACACCACGCAGGAGGAGCGGGTCATGAAAACAGTTTCAGGTTGCATTTTGACGACAGTGATCGCCTTGCTATTGACAGGTTGCGGCATGTCGACCGCCAGCACGGCCGGCCACTCCAGGGCCGGATCCGGGGCAGAAACCACGGACGCGAGCGTCGTGGCCAGCGCCCGCACCAAACCCGTTTCCGGCGAGACGGAGTCGGTGGCGCTTGCCTTCGGCGACCAGGCTGCGCGCACGCGCCTGGTCGCCGCCACGCAGCATGCCGGTCTCGCCATGTACGGGCTCGACGGCGAGCCCGCGGGATCCGACGGGCACATCACCGCAAGCCATGTTGCCATCGGCTACGGTCATTCCGCGGATGGCCGGCCGACCCCGTTGCTGGTCACGGTCGGTGCCCACGACAACCGCCTGCACGTGCGCGCTCTGCAGGACGGGAAGCCGGCCCCCACGCAGGCAAGCAGTGCCCCGCTGGACCTGTCGGTGGAAGGCTTGTGCCTGTTTCGCAACCCGGTCGACAGCCACCTGTATGCGCTGGTCACCGGCGGGAATGGCCAGATCGACCAGAAAATCATCTACACGGATGCCAAAGGCGGGCTGGCGTTCCGCGATATACGTCGCATCCACTTCCCGACCGAACTCAAGCAATGCGTCGCCGACGACAACGGCCATGTCTACGTGGCCGAGCAGGGCACCGGCATCTGGCGCTTCAACGGCAATCCGGAGTCGGATCTGGGCGTGACCCTGGTGGACGCACGGAAATTCGGCCACATCCGCGGCGAGACGGGGGGCCTTGCCATCTACGACGGTGGCGAAGGCAGCCACTGGCTGCTCGCCGCGCTGCCGTCGGCGGGCCGCATCAACGTGTACGACCGCGACCATGACGATGCCTTCATCGGCAGCTTCACGATTGCCGTCTCGGCAGGCGGCGCGATGCTGGAGGAACCCGGCTCGCTGGCCGCCACCAGCCTGGCACTGGGCAAGGCCTTCCCGCACGGGCTGTTGGCGGTGGGTGCCGATGACGACACCGACTACCAGCTGGTCTCGATGGCCGACGTGGCTTCCGCGCTGGGCCTGGCACCCGGCTCGCCGCAGGACCCGCGGCATGCACCCGAGCCGCCGGTCGCCGTCGTCACGCCGCTGGTGGAGACCCCGCCGGTCAAGAATGCCGGCGATGCCGCCGACGACCCCGCCATCTGGGCCAATCCGAAGGACCCGGCCGCCAGCCTGGTCATCGGTACCGACAAGAAGGCCGGCATGTATGTCTATGACATGCAGGGCCTCGTCACCGACTTCCGGCCCGACGGCAACATGAACAATACCGACCTGCGCGCAGGATTCGACCTGGACGGCAAGGACTCCGTCCTGGTCACGGCCAGCAACCGCAGCGACGACAGCGTGGCCATCTACCGTCTGGACACGGCCGCGCGGAAACTCGTCGATGTTGCCGCCGGCACGCAGGACCTCGGGCTGGGCGACCCGTACGGCCTGTGCATGTACCAGTCCCCGGACGACGGCAAGACCTACGTGTTCGTCAACAACAAGGACGGCCTGATGCGCCAGTGGCAGCTGGTGGAAGACGGCGGGCGCGTGCATGTCGAGAAAGTGCGCCAGTTCCGGTTCGATTCGCAGGTCGAGGGGTGTGCGGCCGACGACAACGACGGCTCGCTGTTCGTGGACGAAGAAGAAGCCGCGCTGTGGGCCTTGAGCGCACATCCGGACGGCGGCGACAAGATGATCGCGGTTGACCGGGTCGCGGACAATCCGGCACTGGAGTCCGATCTGGAAGGTCTCGGCATCTACGACCTGGGCGACGGCAAGGGTTATATCGTGATCTCCGTGCAGGGCAACGACACCTATGCCGTGTACCGCCTCGAAGGGGACCATGCCTACCTCGGTTCGTTTGCCGTGGTGGCCGATCCGGCCCGCGGCATCGACGGCATTTCCCAGACCGACGGCCTGGAAGTGACCAGTCGCGACCTCGGCCCCGGCTTCGAGCACGGGGCGATGATCGCCCAGGACGGCCGCAACGTGATGCCGCAGGAAGCCCAGAACTTCAAATACGTTTCGTGGGACGCGATCGCCCGGGCCCTGCACCTGGAGGTGCGCGGCACGCCATGAGTCCGCCGCCGCCCCCGCGACAGCGAACGCGGGGGCGGCGGACCGATCACGCGGGTTGCACCAGGACCCCACCCATGCAGGGCGGGCACTGCCCGCCACGGAAAGCACGTATCGGCGGTGATACCCGCCCTGCGCGTGACGCAACGCATGGCACAATGGCGGATCTTTGTGTCCCGGGAAAACCTCCACCCCATGCTGCCATCGATCGAACACCGCATCGCCACCGACATCGCCGCCCGCCCCGAACAGGTCAAGGCAGCCGTGGCGCTGCTGGACGAAGGCGCCACCGTGCCCTTCATCGCGCGTTACCGCAAGGAAGTCACCGGCGGCCTGGACGATACCCAGTTGCGCCTGCTGGAAGAGCGCCTGCACTACCTGCGCGAGCTGGAAGAGCGCCGCGCCGCGGTGCTGGCCAGCATCGAGGAACAGGGCAAGCTGGGCGACGCGCTGCGCGAGGACATCGAAAACGCCGACACCAAGGCGCGCCTTGAGGACTTGTACCTGCCGTACAAGCCCAGGCGCCGCACCAAGGCGCAGATCGCGCGCGAGGCCGGGCTGGAGGCGCTGGCCGATGCGCTGCGTGATGATCCTTCAGTCACACCGGAAACCCGCGCCGAGGCCTTCATCGATGCCGACCAGGGCGTGTCCGACGCCAAGGCCGCGCTGGACGGCGCGCGCGCCATCCTCATGGAAACCCTGGCCGAGGACGCCGCGCTGGTCGGCGAATTGCGCGAATGGCTGTGGGACGGCGGCACCATCCGCGCCGGCGTGATTGCCGGCAAGGAGAACGAGGGCGCCAAGTTCCGCGACTATTTCGACCACAGCGAAGCCATCGCCGGCATTCCCTCGCACCGCCTGCTGGCGCTGATGCGCGCACGCAACGAAGGCGTGATCGAGCTGAAACTGGTGCCGCCGGGCGCCGACGAGGAAGCCGGCCACGCCGCGGCCGACGCGCGCGTGGCCCGGCATGCCGGTTTCGAGGATCTCGGTCGCCCGGGTGATGCCTGGCTGCTGGCCACCGCACGCCTGACCTGGCGCGTGAAGCTGCACCTGTCGCTGACGCTGGACCTGTTCGCGCGCGTGCGCGAAACCGCCGAGGAAGCCGCGATCAAGGTGTTCGGCGACAACCTCAAGGACCTGCTGCTGGCCGCGCCGGCCGGCGCCAAGGCGGTGATGGGCCTGGACCCGGGCATCCGTACCGGCGTCAAGGTCGCCGTGGTCGATGCCACCGGCAAGCTGGTCGACACCGCCACCATCTATCCGCACGAGCCGCGCCGGCAGTGGAACGAATCGCTGGCCACGCTGGCCGCGCTGTGCAAGAAGCACGACGTCGCGCTGATCTCGATCGGCAACGGCACCGCCTCGCGCGAAACCGACAAGCTGGCCGGCGAGCTGATCCGCGCGCTGGGCAAGAACGACCTGTCCAAGATCGTGGTCAGCGAGGCCGGCGCCTCGGTGTACTCGGCCTCCGAGGCCGCCGCGCGCGAATTTCCCGACCTCGACGTCAGCCTGCGCGGCGCGGTTTCGATCGCGCGACGCCTGCAGGATCCGCTGGCCGAGCTGGTGAAAATCGAACCCAAGGCCATCGGCGTGGGCCAGTACCAGCACGACGTCAACCAGGTGAAACTGG
>CAZBZD010000084.1:0-8075 GCA_964496295.1 uncultured Rhodanobacteraceae bacterium
TACCGCGAAGGGCAGGGCGACCTTGAACATGATGAAACCTCCATAGCCGGCGCGGCGCGCCATGTCATCCGCATTTTTAGCAGATGCCGCCAGCCAGTTCCATGGTGGCCGGCACATCGGGCCGCATGTGCGCGTGGCGTGTGACCGCGTGCACACATTTTGCGCCTTCGGATGCCGTTTGTCGGGAAAATGCTACCGCTCGTCAGCCAGGGCCTGTCCTTTCGGGCACACTTGACTATGCTTTCGACAGGGGCAAAAGGGGATTCTCCATGAGTCAAACAGGCTTGCGTGCCGGAGCGCGGCGTTCCCGAGCGGGATTCACGCTGATCGAGTTGGTGGTGACCATTCTTGTGGCCGCCATCCTCATTACTATCGCGGTACCGAGTTTCGAGCACATCACGGTGTCCAGCCGCCTGACCACCACAGCCAACAGCCTGGTCGACGCGCTCAATACCGCACGCATGGAAGCCATCAAGCGCAATGCCGATGTGCAGTTTTGCGGCAGTATCGATAACGGTGACAGCAGCGACCTGAAGACGGCATGCGGTACGGACCAGCCTGGCGCGGTGTATGCCTTGACAGGCACCGCAGCGGCATCCTCGGCTGTACAAGTGCAGGCAGCCCCGGTCCAGTCGACGGCGAGCCTGAGACTGCCAACCGTCAATGCCATCCAGTTCGATGCCCGGGGCCTGGCTCACCTGGCAGGGCAGAGCGCACCCTATACCGGCACTGTAGCCGTGGTGTGCAGCACGGCCATCAGTTCCGGCAACGTGCGCACCATAAGCATGACCACGGGCTCCATCCTGAATACGAACAAGAGCGACGGAGATTGCCAATGACGGCGTCCACGACACCGAAGTTTCCCTCACGCGGGCACCAGCGGGGCGTCGGTCTCATCGAAGTGCTGATTGCCGTGCTGGTCGTATCCATCGGCTTTCTGGGTGTAGCTGCCTTGCAGGTGATGTCACTGTCAACCAACAACAGTGCCATGGCCCGTTCGATGGCGACCGTGTCCACTTATTCGATCTTCGACGCGATGCGTTTGGACAAAGGGAGTGCCTTGAATGGGGATTATGATGGCACAGTTGCCGGAAATGCTTGCCCAGCGATTCCTTCCACTGTGACACTGGCAGGCACGCAGTTGCACAGTTGGTGCGATCAACTGGCAAGCAATCTGGGGAGTGTTGCAAGTACTACTGGCAAAGTCGACTGCACCAAGATCAGCAACGACCGGGGTTATTGCACCGTGACAATCAAATTTGCGGACAGCCGCTCCGGGGTGGGTGGCGGAGTTGATGCGAACGGTTTGACGACGATTACCACCAAGGTCGATCTATGAACGTGCACAATCAATCCATGCAACGCACTTTCGGCAGGTCCAACATGCATGGTTTCACGATGATCGAATTGATGATCGCCATGTTGCTCGGCCTGATCGTCATTGCCGGGGTGTCCAGCGTGTTTTTGGCAAATTTGCGCTCTTATCACACCAATACGGCGTTAAGTAACGTGCAGTCGAATGCGCGTATTGCCTTCGAGCTCATGGCACGCGACATCCGTCAGGCCGGGCTGACTGGTTGCAATAGTCAGAACCCGCGAATTGCCAACGTGCTCAACGGTGGCCCCCACGCGAACAACAATAAATGGTGGGCTCTGTGGACGAATGCCGTGCACGGTTACGATGAAAACATGGATGATCCAGCAGTGGCCAGCGGTACTGCCCAAGGTGAACGCGTGAGAAGCAGCGACCTGCTCGACAGCGACTCACTCGAATTGCTTGGTGCCCGTGACACAGGACTCACAGTGGCCGAACAACAAACGAATGCTGCAAACTTCAAGGTCAACAAGACAAGCAATGAAATCAAGGATGGCGACATCATTATCGTGTGTGACCCGGATCATGCGGTGATCTTGCAAGTTAACAAGGGGCCAGACAAAAATTTGACAGTGGAGTACAACACTGGCAAAGGGACGCCTGGCAACTGTTCCAAAGGCTTAGGCTATCCCACAGATTGTTCCACTACCAACGGGAATCAGTATTCGTACAACAAGAATGCACGCATCTTCGGATTGGGTGCCTATGATTGGTATATCGGCAATAGCCCTGTTCAAGGCGTAAGGTCCCTATATCGCATGTCATTTGATCCTACAAGTGCGACTGGCACCACGCCAACAGAGATGGTGCGTTATGTCTCAGGCATGCAGATTACCTATCACGAACGTACGAAATCGACTTTCGAGGATGCGGCAAGTGTCGGCAACTGGGGCAACGTCAACGCGGTACGAGTCAAGCTTACCCTCCAGAGTGCCAAAGACAATGTCACCACGGACGGTTTCGGTAACAAGTTGAAGCGCGACTTCACCTTTACCACCACGATCCGAAATCGGAATTGATCCCATGACTGCAAATTACCCACACCACATTTGTCTTGGTAATGCCTTGTCCTTAATGGATACAGGTTGTGCGGGTGGGCATATGAACCTGATTCGTGGAAGGAGAGAGCAACGGGGTGTGGCATTGGTTATCGCACTGATACTTTTGGTTGTTATCACACTGGTTGGTTTGGCAGCAGTCAGTGGCACCATCATGCAAAACAAGATGGCCGCGAACCTGTATGACCGCGAAGTTGCATTCCAAAGTAGCGAAGCAGCGTTGCGTGCCGCGCATGAACTGGTGGTGGCCAATCCGGAGGCTGCCTATATTCACGACTGTTCTGTCGCATCCGGAAACCTTTGCTTGCCCGACCCGTTTACAGATACAAATTTTCCATCCACGTCTATTCAAAACGTGCAATCAGGTACTGGTCCGGGACAGTTTTCTCCAAGTGCTATTGCAACTGGGCAACCACAGTTTGCCATTGAGTATCTAGGTGAATATACCGATCCAAATGAGAGTGGCTTGAATCGCACCGCCAACGCCAATCAATATGGTGGCGGGGGAATTATCAAAAAGTACAAATATTTCCTCATCACAGCACGCAGCGGCGATCCGGCGACAGTGAACAGCAGGGCAGTGGTCACGCTTCAATCAGTAGTCAAGCTGTAATGGCGCAAGGAGATGGCAGCATGAAACGCATGAAGAAGTTTCCGAACCTCGGATATTTCTCCCAACTTGCAATAATGGCTTTGTTGACGTGCCTAGCACTAGGTGCTGTACCCCAGACGGCTCGTGCTCAGGTGGCCATTACGCAACAGCCATTGACCGTTGCCAACAACGTGCCCGGCAACGTGGTGCTTACCCCGTCGGTCGAGTGGCCAACCGTGATGAGCGTATCAAACTTGCATGGCTTCGATGCAAGCAAGACCTATGGCGGCTACTTCGATTCGGCCAAATGTTACACCTATGATTCAAACGGGCAGATTCCGACTAAGACTCCAGCGCCGCAGATGGCCGCGCCCAAGGGGGAATCTGGGTATTTCGTGCCGTCCTCAAAAAGCAATACATCTCCCGCTACCTGTAGCGGAAAATGGAGCGGCAACTACCTCAATTGGGCCGCCACCCAGACAATCGACACATTCCGTTCCGTGATGACGGGCGGTTATCGCGTAGTCGACACCACGGCCACTACGGTGCTGGAGAAGGCGCGCCATACTGGTCAGAATCAGGCGGGAAACCGCTCCATCAGCGGCGGTTCGACAATTTCCGAAGCGACCCCTGCTGACTTTGATTACTTCTACACGCGTCTTCCGGGTCTTGGCAACAAGATGTACTTCATTGCTGCTGATAATACCAAGGTTAAGAAGTGCTATTACAGCCACGGGGACTGGGATTGCGACTGGGTTGATTTGCGTAATCTACTCAACGACGCTGACGGAGATGATGTGGAAGCGTACACGGGTCAGAAGATTGAGGAAGGCCAAGTATATTCAGTCAACATTGATGTCCAAGTATGTGTCAATGGTATGCTTGAAACCAATTGCATCAAGTATGGTGATCACTATAAGCCTGAAGGCTTGATCCAGAAATATTCGAAAACTCTCAAATACGGCGTGTTTGGGTATCTCAATATCTCGAACATACGACAAGATGGTGCTGCGCTGCGCGCAGAACAACAGTTCGTTGGGCCCTACACATATAGCCCGATCGACGGCAAGCAGCCGAATCCCGCCAAGGAATGGGATCCGACTACGGGTATCCTGATCAAGAATCCTGACACGGGAGCAGCCTCGACGACTTCCACGGCACTGGGCGTTACCATCGCGGACAGCGGTGTCATCAACTACATCAACAAGTTCGGCGAGATGACGGACTCCGATGACAAAAGTTACGATCCCGTCAGTGAAATGTATTATGCGGCCATCCGCTACCTGAAAAACCAGTCACCGGTTGCATCGTATTCCAAGGATATTTCCGGTGGAGCCGTCACGTATAAAATGGCCGATGGGTTTCCAGTTATCACGGCTTCGGCGGACCCCATCAAGTTCACCTGTCAAAAGAATTTCATTCTTGGTATCGGTGACGCAAATACCCACCGCGATAAGAATCTACCAGGCAACCAGGACCACGATGAGGAACCCACCACTCCACCCGAAGTTACGTCGGACAAAACGGTCAACGTGCTCACGGCTGTCAATCGGATCGGTACAATCGAGGGTATCACTACACTCGGCAATCCGCCGTTTTCCGGGCGGAACAATTCTGCCTATATAGCGGGACTCGCCTATGATTCCCACACCCAGGACATGCGGCCGAACATGGAAGGCAAGCAAACCGTGTCCACCTATTGGGTTGATGTGGAAGAGAACCAGGTGTTATTGCCCATGCGGCAGAATCAGTATTTGTTGGCTACGAAATATGGTGGTTTCACGGTTCCGAAAGGCTACAAGCCCTATCAGCGCACCGAAGAACTTCCCAAATCTTGGTGGTCCACAAGTGGTGATATGTTGACGACCAGCAACATAAACCAGGCTCGTCCCGACAATTTCTTCGAAGGCGGTAATGCAGCAGCGATGCGCAGTGGCCTGAGCGCGGCATTTTCCAAGATTCAGAGCGAAAATGCCGGGAGCAAGGCGTCGCTTTCACTTAATGCGACACAGTTGCAGACAGATTTGACCGTATATCAGGCCAGTTATGTGGAGGGCTTGTGGACTGGTTCACTAAAAGCGTACGCGATTGACCCAAGTACGGAAGAGGTTGTTGGCGTTGCCAAGTGGACTGCCTCGCTTCCCGCGTATGGAGCACGCGATGTGTATACGGTTGTGGGCGGCAACTACAAGAAGTTCAACTCGACCAATGTCAGCGGCAATGGCTGGACCGCCGATACCGTCGATTATGTACTTGGTGATGCGTCAAAAGAAATCAAGAACGGTGGTACGTTACGTAACCGCACCACGGCGCTCGGCGACATCGTGCACTCACAGCCGATCTATGTCGGCGCACCAAGCCCGACGACCTTTCTAGGAGCAACATTTACCGGCGCCAGCAGCTATGTGACGTTCGCAAACGATGAGAAGGAACGGACGCCAGTTATCTACGTTGCGGCCAATGATGGCATGGTGCATGGCTTCAACGCTGAGACCGGCGTGGAAACCTATGCGTACATGCCCGGCGCGGTCCTCTCGGCCAGCACAAATCCATCCGTGTTGGCAAATCAAAACTACGGAACTGGCATCAATCCCCATAAGTTTTTCAACGATGGTGAATTGACTGTTGCGGATGTCTACTATTCCGGTGATTGGCATACGGTGCTGGTTGGCACCACTGGGCGCGGAGAGGCAAAGGCCATCTATGCACTCGATATTACTGATCCCGACAACGTCGAGTGGTTGTGGGAAGTATCCGGCTCTGACAATGACTACATTGGCCAGATCACCGGCAAACCAATCATTGCTCACACCGCGAAGGGTTGGTTTGTGCTACTCGGCAACGGTTACAACAGTACCAAGGGTACGGCAGCATTGCTGAGTATTCCCATTGACGGAACCACTACATCACCCACTCCGACCGTTTACACCACTGACGGCACAACCGACAATGGGCTTGCTACACCAGGCGTATGGATTGGCAACGTGTCAACCTACCTCGCCACCCAAGCGTATGCCGGTGATCTGAAGGGAAATCTCTGGGTGTTCGATCTGTCAGATACGAGCGGAACAGGTACCAAGGTCTTTACGACGCAAAGTGGTCAACCCATCACTGCCCCCATTGCACTGGGGATGAAGGGGTCTACAGGCGATCTGTGGGCGTTCTTCGGCACGGGCAAGTACCTGGCTGTCGGGGATCTGAAGGACATGACCACGCAAAGTTGGTACGGAATCAAAGTGAGTGGCACGCTTCCGGTTGACCGGGATGACTTGGTTCAGCGCAAGGTTGTTGCGGAAACCAGTGGCACTCCGGCTGATCCTGAAGCAACCCCACCGACTACGGCAGTCGAACCGGCGCGTGCCTTGAGTGCCGGCTCAATGGGCGACATGGATGGAAAGTCCGGCTGGTACATGGATTTGATTCCACCCAACAACGTACAAGAAGGCGAGCGCATGATTGTGCGAAACCAGTTTGTGGATGGCTATCTGATTGGTGCCACGCTGATCCCCGATACAAGTGATCCTTGTGCACCGGGGGGAAGGGGCTGGGTCATGGCGCTTGAGCCCTTTACCGGAACCAATCCGGAAAATATCTACTTTGACCTCAACCATGACGCCATTTTCAACGATACTGATAAAGTGAAGAGTGGTGACTCGACTGTAGCTGCTGGCGGCATGGGGTTCACCTCGCTCACTGGATTGCCATCATTCGGCCCCGGGATAATGCTGAACAACCTGAATGGCAATACTGATCCCACGCACGTCAATCCTCCGGGTGGGCAAGGTGGTCGTGTATCTTGGCGTGAGATTGTTCATTGATGACAGGTGGCTCGAGATTGCGGAAGTTTTGTAGTCAACCCGCCGTGTGGCCGGCAAACTTGCGGTTCAATTTCAAAACCTGTACACCGACCATTGTGGTTTCTGCTTTATGGGGGGAAGGGAGAATGAAGCTGTTTTCGCCGACTGTTAGCCATATCACGAGCATCTCTGACAAGTGCAGGGGCGGCTTGCGCTCTCGGCAAACAGGTTTCACATTGATCGAACTGATGATCGTCTTGGTGGTAATCGCCATCCTGGCCGCCATCGCGATCCCGTCCTACGGCCGCTACGTGGTGCGCACCAAGCGCGTAGCGGCGGAGAGCTGCCTGTCGCAGTACGCCAATTACATGGAGCGGTACTACACCACGAATCTGAGCTACAGCGGCGCCGATGACGCGGCCAACTGGCCGATCATGGATTGTGCCGGCCCAAGCCAGACACAGGATTACTACAATTACACGGTTGCCAGCTCGACCACCACGTCCTACACCCTGCATGCGACGCCGCTGGGCGGGCAGCAGGAGCGCGACACCAAATGCGGCATCCTGACGCTGGACCAGACCGGCAACCGTGGCATCAGCGGCGGCACCGGCACGGCCGAAGAGTGCTGGTAGGGCGGGCACTGCCCGCCGTGAAATATCCGGACGACGCGTGGGTGGTTCGGCGGGCAGTGCCCACCCTACGCGTCGCATGGTTCGGAATTGAAGATGCGGCACCCCGGGGTGCCCCGGAGGGCCCGCCCCGCGTGTCGCGTGGTTCGGAACCTTCATGGCGTACGACGAAAAAGGCCACCGCGAAGGTGGCCTTTTCGTTGCGTTGTTTGGTGGGCGGTGCAAGGGTCGAACTTGCGACACCTGCCGTGTGAAGGCAGTGCTCTACCACTGAGCTAACCGCCCCGAAGGGAGCGCTGCATTCTACGCAGATGTCCGGGACGGGTCAATGGGATTTTGTGCGGCGCGCGGGCGGACGTTGTCTGCCATGGCGGGCAGTGCCCGCCCTACGCTTTGCGGTGTGAATGGCCTGAAGCCAAAGACGCTGGATGACATGCGGCTCCTGCCGCATGCCCTTCGGGGTATTCGCTACGCGATCCTGCCTTCGCAGGAATGACGAACAAGCGGGTGGTTTTTCGAGCCCCCACAGTGGGCAGGGCGGGCACTGCCCGCCGTCGCGGGCCCGACCAGTGCGGTCAATGCAAAGCCTGTTCCTTGATCTGGTGGATTTCGTCGCGGACG
>CAZBZD010000085.1:0-8072 GCA_964496295.1 uncultured Rhodanobacteraceae bacterium
TGGACAAGGCCACCGGCCAGTTCCTCGACAACAACAAGTCGCCCTCGCGCAAGGTCGGCGAGCTGGACAACCGCGGCAGCCATTTCTACCTGGCCACCTACTGGGCGCGTGCGCTGGCCGAGCAGGAAGACGATGCCGGGCTGGCGGACATCTTCGGCAAGCTGGCCGACAAGCTGGAAGCCGCCGAGGACACCATCGTCGGCGAGCTCGACGGCGTGCAGGGCCAGCCGGTGGAGCTGGACGGCTATTACCGCCCGGACCTGGACAAGGTGGGCGCGGCGATGCGACCCAGCAAGACCTTCAACGAGATCCTGGAGTCCCTGCGCCAGTCCGTGTAGGCGTTCCCCGCAGGGGGTGCCGCGCGTGCGGGCGGAGTGTTGCCGGCGGGCAGTGCCCCCTGCATGCCGTCGGGTACGCCGGCATTCTCCGCCAGCCGGGTCGATGCATCGCCGGGACCCGCGGCAAACACGCGCAGGGCGGGCACTGCCCGCCACGGCATGCCCGCCCGTACGTCAACGGCTGGCCGTGTCGAGCTCCCCGATGTCCCCGGCATCCAGCGTCAGCGAGGTCGAGGCCAGCACTTCGCGCAGTTGCTCCACGCTGGTCGCGCTGGCGATCGGCGCGGTGATGCCGGGGCGTGCCTGCAGCCAGGCCAGCGCGACGTGCACGGGCTTGACGCCGTGCCTGTCGGCCACCGCGTCCAGTGCCGCCAGCACGCGCCGGCCGCGGTCGTCGAGGTACTTGCCGGCGCCCTGGCCGCGGGCGCGGCCGGCCAGGTCTTCGCTCTTGCGGTATTTGCCGGTCAGAAAGCCGCTGGCCAGCGAATAATAGGGAATCACGCCGATGTCCTCGCGGCGGACCAGCGGTTCCAGCGTGGCCTCGTAGTCGTCGCGCTCGACCAGGTTGTAGAGCGGCTGCAGGCTTTCGTAGCGCGGCAGGCCGTGCTTCGCGCTGGTGTCCAGCGATGCCTGCAGTTGTTCGGCGGTGAAGTTGGAGGCGCCGATGGCGCGGATCTTGCCGGCGTCGATCAGTTCGGCGTAGGCACCGAGCGTGTCTTCGGGCGGCACGTCGGGGTCGAACCGGTGGGCCTGGAACAGGTCGATCACGTCGGTGTGCAGGCGCTGGAGCGCGTCGTCCACGGCCTGCTTCAGGCTGGCCGGCGACAGGCCGGGGTTGTGATCCCACTTGGCGCTCTTGGTCGCGATCAGCACCTTGTCGCGCTTGCCGGATTGCTGCAGCCACTTGCCGATGAGGGTTTCCGACTCGCCGCCGGAAAGGCCGGGCGCCCAGCGCGAATACACGTCGGCGGTGTCGACCATGTTGAAGCCGGCATCGACGAAGGCGTCGAGCAGGCGGAACGAGGTGGCTTCGTCGGCGGTCCAGCCGAACACGTTGCCGCCGAACACGACCGGGGCGACGGCAAGGCCGGAACGACCCAGGGCATGCATCTGCATCGTCGGACTCCGCAAGAGTGGGGCTTTCCACGATGGCCCGAACCGGCGCGCCGCGCAAGTTATACTGCGCATCCGGCCCGGCACCTATGCCGCCGTGGCCGTCATCCATCCGTTTTTATGGGCCAATGCATGCAACGTACCGCCATCCTCGTCGACGGCGCCTATTTCCTGGCGCGCTACCGCAAGGTCTACGCCGACCGCGACCCCAACGACGCGCGCACCGTGGCGCGCACGGTGTTCGGCATGTCGCTGGAGCACATCAAGGCGCTGGAGCGGCCCAGGGAGTCGCTCTACCGCATCTTCTTCTACGATTGCGCGCCGCTGAACCGCGTGCTGGAACGTCCGGTCAGCGGCGACGACGTGGACTTCGGCGCCAGTTCCATGGCCCATTTCCGCCGCGACCTGCACGACAACCTGCGCCGCCAGCGCAAGATCGCCCTGCGCCTGGGCCGCCTGACCGACCGCGGCGGGCACTGGAAGCTCAAGCGCGACTGCTACGAGGCCCTGCACGAAGGCGACATGGAATGGGAGGACCTGGACGACGGTCATTTCGAGCCCGACCTCAAGCAGAGCCAGGTGGACATGAAGATCGGCATCGACATCGCCACGCTGGCCTACAAGCGCCTGGTCGACCAGATCGTGCTGGTGGCCGGCGACATCGATTTCGTGCCGGCGGCCAAGCTGGCGCGGCGCGAGGGCATCGACTTCATCCTCGACCCCATGTGGCAGGGCATCGCGCCGGCGCTGCACGAGCACATCGACGGCCTGCAATCGGTGTCGCCGCGCCCGTATTGACGTTTCGTTGACGCAGCCGGCCCATGCCGGCGTGATAGGCTCCCCGCGGGGGTCGGTCATGCTTTTCCGGGATTGAAGCTCATGTACAAGTACGTCATTGCAGGCTGTCTGGCGCTGCTGCTGTGTGCCTGCGGCCAATCCGCCCCGTCCACCGACGCGGGCACGGCGGCACCTGCCGCCAGCGTTGCCGCGAGCGCCAGCGCGACCTTCGCCGAGGATCATCCCGACATGATTCCGCCCCCGCGCAGCGCGGCGGAGCTTTCGGCCGACATGCTCGACAAGGTCCTGGCCGGCCCCGCGCGCAGCAAGGCCGACAAGGCCCTGGACGCGGTGCGCCATCCACGCCGGACGCTGGCCTTCTTCGGCCTGCGGCCGGACATGAGCGTGATCGAGGTGGCCCCGGGCGACGGCTGGCATGCCGCCATCCTGGCGCCGCTGCTGAAGGACGACGGCACCTACACGGCGGCCCTGGTGTCGCCGCTGGGCAGCAAGCAGGCCGCCGCGACCATGCAGTCGCTGCGGCAGATGTTCAAGGCGCATCCGGACCTCTACGGCCGCGCGCGGCTGGCTTCCTTCGACCCGCACACGCCCAACCTGGGCACGCCCGGCTCGGCCGACATGGTGCTCAGCTTCCGCGACGTGCATGCCTGGGTGGCCCGGGGCACGGCCGCGACCATGTTCCGCGCGGTGTTCGACGTGCTGCGGCCCGGCGGCGTGTTCGGCGTGGTGGAAAACCGCGCGCCGGACGATGCCGAGTCCGGCGACCTCGAAGGCAAGCCGTACCTGCGCCAGGACACCGTGGTCAAGCTGGCCGAGCAGGCCGGGTTCGAGCTGGATGCCGGCAGCCGGGTCAATGCCCGTCCCGGGCAGGACGCCGCCGGCGACGAGACCGGGGATGCCGCCGACCGCATGACCCTGCGTTTCGTCAAGCCTGTCAAGCCGGCGCACACCGCCAGCGCCTGAGCCTTCCGCGATGCTGATCGCGTTCAACAAGCCGCATGGCGTGCTGTGCCAGTTCCGCGATCCGGACGGGCGGCCCGTGCTGGCCGACTACATCCGGCAAAAGGACGTCTATGCGGCCGGACGCCTGGACCGCGACAGCGAGGGCCTGTTGCTGCTGACCGACGACGGCACGTTGCAGCACCGCCTCACGGACCCGCGCCACAAGCAGCCCAAGACCTACCTGGTGCAGGTCGAGCGCATGCCCGATGCGGAAGCGCTGCAGGCCTTGCGCCGCGGCGTGATGCTGAACGACGGCATGACCCGGCCCGCCGAGGCGCGCCTGCTGCCGGCCGAGCCGGACGGCCTGTGGCCGCGCGACCCGCCGGTGCGCTTTCGCAAGTCGGTGCCCACGGCGTGGCTGGAACTCGTCCTGCGCGAGGGGCGCAATCGCCAGGTGCGGCGGATGACGGCGGCGGTCGGTCATCCGACCTTGCGGCTGATCCGCAGCCGGATCGGGCGGTGGTCGCTGGATGGGCTGGCGCCCGGGGAGTCGCGCGTGCTCGAGCCGTAGCCGCGCGTTTCTTGCGGTGGCTGCCGCGGGATGCGGCCCGCAGGGAGCCGGGGGAAGGCGCTTCGGAAAAAATCCCGGAACCCGGGAGCGCCGCCGAGCGCGAAACGGCGCCGCACGGCGACGGCACGGAACCCTCTAAGCCGCGTGCCGCCGCTTGAGATGCACCAGCAGCAGGGAGATGGCGGCGGGCGTCACGCCGCTGATGCGCGTGGCCTGGCCGATGGTGTCCGGGCGCGCCTGCTTGAGCCTGGCCAGCACTTCGGCGGACAGGCCGCGCACGTGGTCGTAGTCGAAGTCGGCGGGAATCGCGGTGCCTTCGTGGCGGCGCTGGCGCGCGATGTCCTCGCGCTGGCGTTCGAGGTAGCCGGCGTACTTGGCCTGCACCTCGACCTGCATGGCCGCGTCGGGCGCCGCCAGCGGCGGGCCGAAGCCGTCGATGGCGGTGAGCGCGGCGTAGTCCAGCCCGGGCCGGCGCAACAGGTCCAGGGCGTTGGCTTCACGCTGCAGGGTGATGCCGTGACGGGCTTCGAGCGCCGCACCCAGGGCATTGTCCGGCGTGGCCCACAGCGCTTTCAGGCGCGCCGTTTCGGCGTCGGCGGCATCGCGCTTGCGGCGCATGGCGTCGAAGCGCGCTTGCGATACCACGCCCAGCCCGAAGCCGGTTTCGGTCAGGCGCAGGTCGGCGTTGTCCTCGCGCAGCGACAGGCGGTATTCGGCGCGCGAGGTGAACATGCGGTAGGGCTCCAGCGTGCCGTTGCCGGTCAGGTCGTCGACCAGCACGCCGAGATAGGCTTCGTCGCGACGCGGGTACCACGGCGCCTTGTCGGCGACGGCCAGCGCGGCGTTCAGGCCGGCCAGCAGGCCTTGCGCGGCAGCTTCTTCGTAGCCGGTGGTGCCGTTGATCTGGCCGGCGAAATACAGCCCGCCGATGGCTTTCGTTTCCAGCCACGGGTGCAGGCCGCGCGGGTCGAAGTAGTCGTATTCGATGGCGTAGCCGGGGCGCGTGATATGCGCGTGCTCGAAGCCCTCGATCGAATGCACCAGTTCCAGCTGCACGTCGAAGGGCAGCGAGGTGGAGATGCCGTTGGGGTAGATTTCCGGCGTGTCGAGGCCTTCGGGCTCGATGAAGATCTGGTGCGAGGCCTTGTCGGCGAAGCGCACCACCTTGTCCTCGATCGACGGGCAGTAGCGCGGGCCGGTGCCCTCGATCCGGCCCGAATACAATGGCGAGCGGTCCAGCGACTCGCGGATGATGGCGTGCGTGCGCTCGCTGGTGCGGGTGATCCAGCAATCCACCTGGCGCGGATGTTCGTCACGCGAACCCAGGCAGGAAAACACCGGCGCCGGATCGTCGCCGGGCTGCCGGAGCAGGTGCGTGTAGTCGATGCTGCGCCCGTCGATGCGCGGCGGCGTGCCGGTCTTGAGCCGTTCGGCGGCCACCGGCAGCTCGCGCAGGCGTTTGGCCAGCGTGGTCGCGGGCGGATCGCCGGCGCGACCGGCACCGTATTGCGAGTCGCCGATGTGCACGCGTCCGGCGAGAAAGGTGCCGACGGTCAGCACCACCGCACGGGCGCGGAAGACGAGGCCCATCTGCGTGACCACGCCGCTGACGCGGCCATTCTCGATGACCAGGTCGTCCACGCCCTGCTGGAAGATCGCGAGGTTCGGCTGCGATTCGACGCTGTGGCGGATCGCGGCCTTGTACAGCGCGCGGTCGGCCTGGCAGCGGGTGGCGCGCACGGCCGGCCCCTTGGAGGCGTTGAGCGTGCGCCACTGGATGCCGGCGCGGTCGGCGGCGTGCGCCATGGCGCCGCCCAGCGCGTCGATCTCCTTGACCAGGTGGCCCTTGCCGATGCCGCCGATGGCCGGGTTGCAGCTCATCTGGCCGATGGTCTCGATGTTGTGGGTCACCAGCAGCGTGCGCGCACCGGCACGCGCCGCGGCCAGGGCGGCCTCGGTGCCGGCGTGGCCGCCACCGACCACGATCACGTCGTATGTCACGGGATGCAGCATGGGCAGATTTTCACACAGGTTGCGGGGTCGCGCCGGCGACCGGCCGCGGGGGCGGTTTTCCGGAATCCCGGATCGGACGGGGCGCGCGGGGCGCCGGGGCGGCATGTCTACTGCGTCACGAATCCGCGCTCCGGCACCCGCCGTATTTTACGGCAACGCGGTTTCGGACGGGACTGGCACGGAAGCTGCATCCCCATTCATGCACTTTCCCCGGGCAGACGCGCGCCGACGGCGTGCCGAGGCCGACATGACAGGGGTTGGCCGTGTGCCGGGGAAAGGAAGCACCAGCCGCGTCGAGACGCGGAGGATCAGGGATCAGGGAACAGGGGTAAAGGGATTCTGGCGCCCGGCGGTCTCAGGAACAGGGGGAATCCAGGATGACCGTGTGCCGGGCGCCAGAAACTTTTGACCGGTGCCGAATTTGCCGCAGCGGATACCTTGCGTGTCCGTTGCGCTTCAGCGTGGAAGCATCCTGCCAGAAACTGCGTGAACATGGCGTGACTTGCTACGGCAAATACCGACGCAAAACGTCAGGTCGATCCGGTCAGGTGCCCCGAATGTGACGTGTATCACATTTGGCACGCGGCATGCAAGACATTTCCCGACTCCCTCCTCACTCGGAAGATCGACATGATCAGCGCCATGCAATCCAGCACCGTCCGTTCCCCTGCCTTGTCGCAGCGTCACGACTTGTGGGTGGAACTGGCACGCATCGAAATGGCCATGGAAATCCTCGGCGGCGATGCCGCCGGCAGGCGCCGGCAACTGGAGCAGCGCCGCCGGCAGCTCGATCACGCCATGCGCGACTTGTCCAGGTAGGCCGCTTTACCGCGAACCGTCGTTGCCCATGGCTTTCACCGGCGGTGGCCGGTGGGCCGGCCGCGGCGAGGAGTGATCGCGCGTGGCGTGCCTGCGGTGACGGTGGTGCCGCGAATGCGACCAGCGCCGGTAGTCGCCGTGGTGGCGGAAGGTGTAGCTGGCGCCGAAGCCGACGCGGCCCCAGCCCGGGCCGTAGTAACCCCACGGCCCCCACGGGTAGGCGGAGTAATAGTTGCCGTAGACGACCGTGTCGGCATTGCCGTACGGGGACTGGCCGGAGTAGTAGCCGCCGCCGTCGGCCGTGCGCTGGTAGCGGTAGGTGGGCTCGAGGGCGCAGCCGCCGAGCAGGACCAGGGCGGACAGGACGAGCAGCAGGGCGGGAAGACGCTGTTTCATGGGATACCTCGCACGACCCGTCCCGGGTGGGCGGGTCTTTCCGTATGAACGCGCCGGCAAGTGCGCGCGTTGACGCGTGCGGCGCGGGCCTCAGGCTCCCTGCAGGGCGCGTTGCACGATGTCGCCGAGATTTTCCGACAGCTCGCCGCCGGCCAGCAATTCGGCCAGCGCCGCGTGCGCGCTCTCGCGGCGCACCGGCTCCAGTTGCTTCCAGCCGTTGAAGGCGGTGGCCACGCGCGCGGCCAGTTGCGGGTTGAGCTTGTCCATGGCCGCCAGTTGTTCGGCCAGCAGGCGGTAGCCGGCGCCGTCGGCGCGATGGAAGCCGCTGGGGTTGGCCTGCGACCACACGCCCAGCACGGCGCGCGCGCGGTTGGGGTTGCGCAGGGTGAAGGCGGGGTCGGCCAGCAGCGTTTCGATGCGCTCGAGCGCGCCCTCGCCGGGCACGCGGGCGTGCGCCGAGAACCACTTGTTGAGCACCAGCGGGTGGTCGGCGAAGCGGGCGCGGAAATCGGCCGATTCGGTTTCGCCGGCGCCCAGCCAGAGCAGGGTCTCGAGCGCGCCCAGGCGTTCGGTCATGGTGGCGGCGCCGGCGTATTGCGCGCGTGCCGGCAGCGTGGCGCGTTCGCCGTCGATGCGCGCCAGCAGGTCGAGCAGGCGCTGCTTGAGGCTGCGCCGGGCCTGGCTGCCGGCTTCCAGCGAGGCGTCGCCGGCGACGTGCAGCGCATCGTAGCGCCGGGCCAGGACGTCGGCGCCGAGATGGCCGGCCAGCGTGGCCAGCAGGTGCTCGCGGGCGGCGTGCACGGCGGCCGGGTCGTTTTCCTCGTGGCGCTCGGCCAGCACCACCTCGCCCGGCGGGGCCAGCAGCGTGGCCAGCAGGGCGCCGTCGAAGTCGGCGTCGTCGAACAGCGAACCCAGGGCCCGGTGCCACGCCGTCAGCGCGGCGGGCGCGGGTTCGCCGGCGAGAACCGCGTCGAAGGCGCGCGCGGCCAGTTGCTGGCCGGCGTCCCAGCGGTTGTAGCCGTCCGGGTCGTGGCGCAGCAGCAGGGCCAGTTGTTCCGGGGTGTAGTCGAAGGCCAGCGTGG
>CAZBZD010000086.1:0-8056 GCA_964496295.1 uncultured Rhodanobacteraceae bacterium
CCAGTTCCTGGCAGATCAGGCCGTAGGCCACGCCGCTCATGCCGGCGCCGCCGTATTCCTCGGGAATCGAGGCGCCCAGAAGCCCGAGGCCCGCGATTTCCGGGATCAGTTCCTGCGGAAAGCGGGCCTCGTCGAAGCACTCGCCGATGATCGGCAACACCTTTTCGTCGGTGAAGCGCGCCACGGTGTCCTGCACCATGCGCTCCTCGTCGGTGAGGTGTGACTGGACATCGTACAGGTCGAGCGGATTGAGGCGGGGAGCGGGCATCGGGACATTCCAGTGGTGCGGATACGGCCCTCGATTGTAACCGGCCCCACCGGCAGGGTCACGGCACCCGGGGCCGGCGCCGGAACAGTCGCCACGGGCCCGGCGGCGACCTTCTATACTGCGTTCGAATTCGACGGAATCGAATCATGCAGACATGGTTGTTCGTCATCGCGTCGATGGTGCTGCCCGGCGCCACGATCGCCGGCCCGGCCCCGGCGGGTTCCTCCGCGCCGCACCGCGCGCACGCATCGCTCGCGAGCATCGCGCGCGACCTCCGCGAGGGCGATGTCCCTGCCCTGGCCCGCATCTACAGACATCCGCCCGACCCGGCCACGCGCGTGCTGGCGGCGATCGCGCTGGAACGCATCCACTTCCGCCTTGACGAGGCCGACGAGGACGCCGCGATCTGCGAGCACGAGCTGATCGACAGCCGGCCGGACATCGCGCTTTTCTGCGCGGACATCGCCAACGGCGACATGCGCCTCTCGGGCCACGCGCACGCGGCCGACCTCGACGAACGGGACATCGTGCGACGCTTTGCCGGCAGGGTGCCCCGCGCCAGGCTGGATGCCATGCGCCGCTACGTGGCAAGCCGGCGGAAGATCCCGCCCATGCAGGTGCACAAGCCGGCCGGGACGTTCGTCATTCCCCTCGGCAGGTGGCCGCGCAGCGACATGGGCACCATCAAGGTCGAGGCCAACGGTGCCGAGCTCCCCCTCATCGTCGATACCGGCAGCAGCGGCATCACCCTGGATGCCAAGTGGGCGCGCGAACTGGGCGTACGCATGACCGGAAACGCGGGAACCGTGGGCGGCGTCATCTCCCGCGGCATTCCCGTGCGCCACGGCATCCTGGACAGGATCAGCTTCGCCGGCGTGACGATGCGCCACGTGCCGGTCATCGTGGTTCCCGGCCGGCAGCGGCTGATCGGCATCGACATCCTCAGGCGGCTCGGCGTCTTCCGCCTGGGCCGGGACGGGATCACCGTCTACGGTGAGCATGCCGAACGCCCGGCCTGCCGCCAGCCCATGCTGATCGGCAGCAACGTATGGGGTACCGACATGCACCTGCTGACGGCCCTGCCGATCGACGGCAACTTGCGCACCGTCCTCGTCGACAGCGGCACCAGTTTCTTCCTCGCCGCCAGCCGCAACGCCATGGACGAACTCGGCAGCGGCCGCAACGACCGCCTGCTTCTGCACGGCATGGGCCCGCACGGGCACCATGCCCGCGTGAACCGGGCCCATGTCACGGTCGTGGTCGGGCACCAGCCGTTCCGGGTCGACATGCCCGTCTTCAAGGACGCGCGCCTGCCCTGGAACTACATCGTCGGCAGCGGCGCACTGCGCTACATGGACTTCTACTTCGACTTCGAGCGGCACCACACGTGCCTGCTGCCGCACGATTGACCTGCCTGCGGCACGCCGGCTCCGCGCGGGTTCAATCGCTCCTGTTGCGCCGCCCGGTGAACATGTAGAAGCCGCCGAAGATCACGAATACCGGCCACCACACGGCAAACTCCAGGTGCAGCAGGAACATCAGCGCGACGACCACCAGCAAGGCGGCATTGAGCAGGTCCCTGAGTACCCAGGCATCCCAGCCACCCCGGGTGCGATAGCCGCGGACGGCCTGCGACAGCGGCACCACGGCCACGATCATGATCAGCCACGCCCACCAGTCGCGAACCAGCGGGATGCGGATGCCCAGGTTGTGGGCGAGGAAAAACACGCCGATGGCGATCACGATCAGGGCCGGAACCATGCCGTGGATGCGGGTGCGCGTGCGGGGAAGGTTGTTGTCCGGCATGCGGGAACTCCAGATCCGACGTCGATGTGCCAAGCATACCGTCTGACGGCATGTACCGGCAGTGACCGCCGCGTCAGGTATTGCCGACGCCGTGCGGCACGTGGCCAGTGGCGACGTGGCGGCGCGCGGACTCCACGTTGACCGGCGAATCGTCGAAGAAGATGTCGGCGCCGAAGGCCTCCAGGAACGGGCCCTTGTCGCGGCCGCCGAGGAACAACGCCTCGTCGATGCGGATGCCCCAGCTGCGCAGGGTCAGGATCACGCGCTTGTGCGCGGGCGCGGAACGGGCCGTGACCAGCGCGGTGCGAATCGGCGAGTCCTCGGCCGGGAACGCCGCCTGCAGGCGGTGCAGCGCGCTCAGGAAACCGCGGAACGGGCCCACCGAAAGCGGCTCGGCGGCGTGCTCGGTTTCGCTTTTGTGGAAGGCTTCCAGGCCTTCCTCGCGCGACACCCGTTCGCCCTCGTCGCCGAACAGCACGGCGTCGCCGTCGAAGGCGATGCGCAGCTGCTCGCCCGAGCGCGAGGTCGGCGTGGACGGCAGCACCGTGGCCGCGGCCACGCCGGCCTCGAGCGCGCGTGCCACGTCCTCGGCGTTGGCCGACAGGAACAGGTCGGCGGCGAACGGGGCGATGTAGTCGGAAGTGGGCGCGCCGCTGGTGAAGGCCGCGCGGCTGATGTCCAGCCCGTAATGCTGGATGGCGTTGAAGATGCGCAGGCCGGTGTCGCCGGAATTGCGCGACAGCAGGATGACCTCCACCGGCGGCACGTCCTCGGCCAGCTTGTTGAGCGCCAGCAGCTTGGTCGCCAGCGGAAACGCCACGCCGGGCTTCAGGAGGTCGTTTTCGTGCTCGATCTGGAAACGGCGGTAGGCGTCCAGGCCGTCGCGTTCGAACAGGGCATGGCTTTCGCCCAGGTCGAACAGCGCGCGCGAGGATATGGCGACGACCAGGCGTTCGTCGCGGGCCGATGCCTCGGCATGGGCGTCACACGAGCCGGGTGTTGAAAGGTCTGTCATGGCATGGACTGTTGGGAGCCGGGGATGGATTGCCCATCCATGTGTGTGCAAAGGATAACGCTTGCACATCCCCACCCTACATGGATATCCGTCCCGATGGTGGTTGCTGCGGCGGGCAGTGCCCGCCCTACCCGTTTTGTGACACGGGTACGCAAGGAACCCATCTTGATCCGTGTCAAAAACCGAATCCACGCAGGGTGGGCCAGAGCCAACCCTGCAAGGAACCTCGAAAAATCTCGTCACCCCGGCGAAAGCCGGGATCCAGTGCCTTTACGTCCTTGAAGCCAGAGACACTGGATTCCCGCTTTCGCAGGAATGACGAACAAGCAGATGGTTTTTCGAAGTTCTCTACAGCGCGAACTGCTCGTCGAGGATGCGCTCCTCGAGATTGTGCTCGGGGTCGAACAGCAGCTTGGCGCTGTAGGCGCCGGACTGGCGCACGTCCACGGCCAGCACGTCGCGCACCTCGTGGAAGTCGGCGGTGGTGCTGACCGGGCGGCGTTCCGGCTCCTGCACGCGGAAGCTCACGCGCGTGGCGTGCGGCAGGATCGCGCCGCGCCAGCGACGCGGACGGAACGGGCTGATCGGCGTCAGCGCGAGGACATTGGCATCCAGCGGCAGGATCGGGCCGTGCGCGGACAGGTTGTAGGCGGTGGAGCCGGCCGGCGTGGACACCAGGATGCCGTCGCAGATCAGGGCGTCCAGCTTGGTCGAGCCGTTCAGGGCCACGCCGATGTGCGCGGCCTGGTTGCTCTGGCGCAGCAGCGACACCTCGTTGAAGGCCAGCGCCGTGTGCTCCTCGCCGGCGGCCGTGGTCACGCGCATTTCCAGCGGATGCAGGATCGCCGCATGCGCCCGCCTGATGCGCCCCGCCAGGTCGTCGGCGCGGTGCTGGTTCATCAGGAAACCGATGCGGCCCAGCTTCATGCCGTACACCGGCACGTCCAGGCCGAGGTGGTTGTGCAGCGTGCGCAGCATGAAACCGTCGCCGCCCAGGGCCACGATCACCTCGGCCTGCTCGGCCGGTACCGTGTCGTAACGTTTCTCCAGGGCAGCCGCCGCTTCCCGTGCGGCGGGGGCCTGGCTGGCGACGATGGCTAGGCGCATGGACGGTCCGGCATGGTCATGATGCCCCGAGCATAGCTCCGCGCACGCCTCGCGCAAGCCCGTTCCGTATCATGCCGGCCGGCGCGGCATGACCGGCCGGCATGAGGGCCGCGTCCGTCAGCCGGCCTGCGCCAGTTGCGCCAGGCGCCGCAGCGCCACCGAGGCGATCGGGTAATCCGCCGTCTGGGCCATGATTTCGGACAGCACCGAACGGGTGTACTTGAGCGTGGCATCGTCGCGATCGAGCCAGGCCTCGACCGGGTTGTCGCTCTCGTGCTTCTGCGACCAGGCCAGCACCTTGACCGCCAGTTCGCGATGCTGGTGGTTGAGCTCGTCCAGCAGCGACCCGCGCGCCTGGGCGTGCCAGCGACCCTCCACCGGCAACGCCTCGATCTCGTTGCGCAGCCAGTCCAGGTCCAGGGTTTCGGCCAGGTTGAAGAACACGCTGGCGACGTGCTCGATGGGCTGCTTGCTGTGGTGGGCCACTTCGGCCATGTCCAGCGACGAACGCAGCACCGGCGCGCGCGCCAGGCGCTCGGCCAGGGCCTGCGGAAAATCGAGGCCCTGCCATTTCTCGACGCTGAGGTTGAAATCCGCCTGCCCCGTCAACGTGAGCGAGCCCGGCAGCGACTCGCGCAGCGCGGTGACGGCCGGCCGGTAGCGCTCGACGTTCTCGGCGATGTCCAGCGAACCGCCGGGGCGATTGAGCAGCCAGCGGGTCATGTGCCGCAGCAGTTGCCAGGTCTGCAGCACGGCGTCCATCTGCGTGGCCTCGGCGACCTTGCCGTCCAGCGCCTCGATGGCCGACCACAGCTCGCGCGCGTCCAGGATCTCGCGCACGGCCGTGAAGGCCTTGGCGATGGCCGCCGGCCCCTGCCCCGTGTCCTCCTGCATGCGCAGCATGAAGGTGGCGCCCATGCGGTTGACGGTGGAGTTGGTGACCGCCGAGGCGATGATCTCGCGCTTCAGGCGATGCCGCTGCATGTGCTCGGCGTACAGGGCGCGCAGCGGCTCGGGGAAGTAGCGCTGCAGCTCGTGCGACAGGTACGGATCTTCCGGCACGTCCGAATCGAGCAGCTGGTCGAACAACTTGATCTTGTCGTAGGACAGCAGGATGGCCAGCTCCGGACGGGTCAGTCCCTGGCCGCGCGACTTGCGGTCGGCGATCTCGGCGTCGCTGGGCAGCGATTCCACCTGGCGGTCCAGGCGGCCCTCGCCTTCCAGGGTGCGGATGAAGTGGCCCATGGTGCCCAGGCGCTTGACCGTCATGTGCTCCATCAGCGTGATGGCCTGGTTCTGGCGGTAGTTGTCCCACAGCACCAGCTTCTCGACCTCGTCGGTCATCGCCGCCAGCTGCTTGTTGCGGGCGTCGAAGGTCAGCTCGTCGCGCTGCACCGCGTCGCCGAGCAGGATCTTGATGTTGACCTCGTGGTCGGAGGTGTCCACGCCGGCGGAGTTGTCGATGAAGTCGGTGTTGAGCAGCACGCCCTTGAGCGCCGCCTCGATGCGGCCCTTCTGCGTGAAGCCGAGGTTGCCGCCCTCGCCCACGATCCGGCAGCGCAGCTCGTTGCCGTTGACGCGCAGGGCGTTGTTGGAACGGTCGCCCGCCTCGGCGTGGGTTTCGCTGGAGGCCTTGACGTAGGTGCCGATGCCGCCGTTCCACAGCAGGTCGACCGGCGCCTTGAGGATGGCGTTCATCAGCTCGTTGGGCGACAGGTGCTCGACGTCGGCCTTCAGCCCCAGCGCCTCGCGCATCGGCGCCGACACCGGGATCGACTTGGACGAGCGCGGCCAGACACCGCCGCCCTCGGAAATCAGCGAGGTGTCGTAGTCCTGCCAGCTCGAACGCGGCAGGTCGAACAGGCGCTTGCGCTCCTTGAAGCCGACCGCCGAATCGGGATTCGGGTCGACGAAGATGTCGCGGTGGTCGAACGCCGCCACCAGACGAATGTGCCCGGACAGCAGCATGCCGTTGCCGAACACGTCGCCGGACATGTCGCCGACGCCGACGCAGGTGAAGTCCTCGCTCTGGCTGTCGTGGCCGAGCGCGCGGAAGTGGCGCTTGACCGACTCCCACGCGCCCTTGGCGGTGATGCCCATGCCCTTGTGGTCGTAGCCGTGCGAGCCGCCGGAAGCGAAGGCGTCGTCGAGCCAGTAGCCGTGCTCGGTCGACAGCGCGTTGGCAATGTCGGAAAACTTGGCCGTGCCCTTGTCGGCGGCCACCACCAGGTACGGGTCGTCGTCGTCGTGGCGCACCACGTTCCCGGGCGGCACGACCTTGCCGTCGACCAGGTTGTCGGTGATGTCCAGCATGCCGTTGATGAACATGCGGTAGCAGGCCTTGCCCTCTTCCAGCCAGGCCTCGCGGTCCGCGGCCGGGTCCGGCAACTGCTTGGGAAAGAAGCCGCCCTTGGAACCGACCGGCACGATGACGGTGTTCTTCACCATCTGCGCCTTGACCAGGCCCAGCACCTCGGTGCGGAAATCCTCGCGCCGGTCGGACCAGCGCAAGCCGCCGCGGGCCACCATGCCGAAGCGCAGGTGCACGCCTTCCATGCGCGGCGCGTACACCCAGATCTCGCGGAACGGCACCGGCTTGGGCGCATCCGGCACCAGGTGCGAATCGAACTTGAAGCTGATGAAGTGGCGCGGCGCGCCGTCCACCAGCTGGAAGTAGCTGGTGCGCGTGGTGGCGCGGATGATGTCCATGTAGCTCTTGATGATGCGCTCGTCATCCAGGCTGGCCACGCCGTCGAGCAGTGCCTTGATGGCCTCCCAGTACACGTGCACCTGTTCGTCGCGCGACTTGTCCAGCGCGGCCACGGCGGTGTCGATGAAATCGGGCCGGGCCTCGCGCGCGGCCTCGGGCACCAGCACTTCCAGCTCGCGCCGCAACTGCTCGGCGGCCGCCTTGCGCTCCTCCGCGGGGCGGCTTTCGCGGGCCGGATCGAACTTGGCGTTGAACAGTTCCACCAGCAGGTTGGCGATCGCCGGGTAGCGGTTGAGCGTTTCCTCCATGTAGCTCTGCGAGAAGGCGATGCCGACCTGCTGCAGGTACTTGCAGTAGCCGCGCAGCACGGCCACCTGGCGCCAGTCGAGCAGCGCGCCCAGCACCAGGCGGTTGAAGTTGTCGCTTTCCGCGTTGCCCTGCCAGACGTTGGCGAAGGCGCGCTCGAAATGGTCGCTGACGTCGTTCACGTCGAAGGCCAGCTCGGCCAGCGGCTGCACTTCCAGGTCCTGGATGGACATGCGGACGCCGTTCATGTCCATTTCGTAGACATGCTCGGTGTGCACGCGCATGCCCAGGTCTTCCAGTTGCGGCAGCACGTCGGACAGCGCGATGTCGCCGCCCAGGCGGTAGACCTTGAAACGCAGCTGCTGCGGGTGCTTGATGGGCCGGTACAGCGACATGCGCGCGCTGTCGTCCTCGCTCAGCCCGGCCAGCACGCGCACGTCGATGGCGGCCATTTCCGGCGTCACTTCCTCGATGTAGCCGGCCGGCAGGCTTTCGCCGAAGCGGCTGGCCAGGGTGCTGCCCTCGACCTCGCCCATCTCGCCGATCAGGCGCTCGCGCAGGTCGTCGCGCCAGTCGCGCACGGCGTTGACCAGGCGCGTTTCCAGTTCGTCCAGGTCGTATTCGGGACGGTCGCCCGGCTTCGGCCGGACCATGACGTGCAGGCGGGTCAGCGCCGTCTCGCCCATCAGCAGGTTGGAGTCCACGTGCTTGCCGTGGAAGGCTTCGCCCAGCATCGACTCGACGCGCTTGCGCACCCGGGTGTTGAAGCGTTCGCGCGGCACGAAGACCAGGCACGAGAAGAAGCGCTCGTACTTGTCGCGGCGCACGAACAGGCGCACGCGGG
>CAZBZD010000087.1:0-8000 GCA_964496295.1 uncultured Rhodanobacteraceae bacterium
CGCCTTCTTGTGCACCATCAGCTTCAGGAAGGAGGTGAAATCGATGTCAGCCATGTCATTGCTCCCGGAACTCGAGTCCCGGCTTCATTGGAAGATCTGCTTGTTCTTGGCACGCCCCTGTGCCTGCTGGCGGGTGATCTGGCCGCGCTTGACCAGGTCCTGCAGGCACTGGTCTAGCGTCTGCATGCCGTGTTGCTGGCCGGTCTGGATGGCCGAATACATCTGTGCCACCTTGTCTTCGCGAATCAGGTTGCGGATGGCCGGGATGCCGATCATGATCTCGTGTGCCGCCAGGCGCCCGCCGCCGACTTTCTTGAGCAGCGTCTGGCTGATCACCGCGCGCAGGCTTTCGGACAGCATCGAACGCACCATCGGCTTCTCGCCGGCCGGGAACACGTCGATGATGCGGTCGATGGTCTTGGCCGCCGAACTGGTATGCAGGGTGCCGAACACCAGATGGCCGGTTTCGGCGGCGGTCAATGCCAGGCGAATCGTTTCCAGGTCGCGCAATTCGCCGACCAGGATGAAATCGGGGTCCTCGCGCAGCGCCGAGCGCAGGGCCTCGTTGAAGCCGTGCGTGTCGCGGTGCACTTCGCGCTGGTTGATCAGGCACTTCTGCGAGGTGTGCACGAACTCGATCGGGTCCTCGATGGTGAGGATGTGGCCATACTCGCGCTTGTTGACGTGGTCGACCATCGCCGCCAGCGTGGTGGACTTGCCCGAGCCGGTCGGGCCGGTCACCAGGATCAGGCCCTGCGGCTGCTCGACCAGGTCGCGGAACACGGCCGGACAGGCCAGGTCCTCCAGCGTCAGCACTTCCGAGGGAATGGTACGGAACACCGAGGCCGCACCGCGGTTCTGGTTGAACACGTTGACGCGGAACCGCGCCAGGCCCGGGATCTCGAACGAGAAGTCGGTTTCCAGGAACTCCTCGTAGTCGCGGCGCTGCTTGTCCGACATGATGTCGTAGATCAGCCCGTGCACCTGCTTGTGCTCCAGCGCCGGGATGTTGATGCGGCGCACGTCGCCGTCGACGCGGATCATGGGCGGCAGGCCTGCGGACAAATGCAGGTCCGACGCCTTGTTCTTGACCGAAAAGGCCAGAAGTTCGGCAATATCCATGATGGCTCCCAGACTCCCCAAGGCAAAACGGCAGGCCGGCACCGGCCGGGCCGACCACTGCATGATGCCACAGCTTAGGCACATTGCAGCACATCAAAACCTGCGCTGGCGCACAAGCCGCGACATGCCCCGGAATGGCACATGGCTTAAGGTATAGGGCGATTTCAACGGAGAAAGCGTGCAATGCATCGCATCACCTTCATCGGCGGCGGCAACATGGCCCGCAGCCTCATCGGCGGACTGGTGCGCGACGGCGGCGATGCCGGCGCCATCCACGTGGCCGAGCCCAACGCCCCTGCGCGCGACAGCCTGGAGCGCGAATTCGGCGTCGTCACCCATGCCGACAACCACGAAGCCGTGCGTGACGCGGACGTCGTGGTGCTGGCGGTCAAGCCGCAGGTGCTGCCCGGCGTGTGCGCGGACCTGGGCCCGATACTGGCCGAGTCGCACCCGCTGGTGATCTCCATCGCCGCCGGCATCCGCACCGACCAGATCGAGCGCTGGCTGGGCACCCAGGCCGCCATCGTGCGGGTGATGCCCAACACCCCGTCCCTGATCGGCGCCGGCGCCAACGGCCTTTTTGCCAATGCCCGCGTCGGCGACGACGGGCGCCGCCGGGCCCGGGCCATCCTGGATGCCAGCGGCATCTGCGAATGGATCGGCGACGAGGCCCTGATGGACACCGTGACCGGCATTTCCGGCTCCGCCCCGGCCTATTTCTTCCTGATGGTGGAGGCGCTGGAGGATGCCGCCGCGGCGCATGGCCTGGACCGCGAAAGCGCGCGCCGGCTGGCCGCGCAGACCTGCCTGGGCGCCGGCCGCATGATGATGGAAAGCGGCGAGGCGCCGGCCGAGCTGCGCCGTCGCGTCACCTCGCCCAACGGCACCACGCAGGCGGCACTGGACAGCTTTGCCCGCGACGACCTGCGCGACATCGTGGCCCGTGCGGTGGACGCCGCGCGCAAGCGTGGCGGCGAACTGGCCGCGGCCAACGACGAATGACGACGAAACGCCCGCCGCTGCGGGTATCCTTGCCGCCTTCCTGCCGCGAACCCTGACGCCATGACCTACCTGGCCAATGCCCTGGAACTGCTGATCGAACTGGCATTCGACGCGCTGCTGGCGCTGTTCCTGCTGCGCCTGTTCGCCGAGTACTGGCGTGCCGCCTTCCACAACCCGTTCAGCCAGTTCATCTACCGCTGCTCCAACCCGGTGCTGGCGCCGCTGCGCCGCCACATCCCCAACTGGCGGCGCTGGAACATCGCCGCCCTGCTGGTGGCCTGGGTGCTGGAACTGCTGAAATGGCTGGCGCTGTTCGCCCTGCACGGCTCCATGCCGCGCATCGGCGGCTGGCTGCTGCTGGGGCTCGGCTCGCTGCTCAGTTTCGGCCTGATCCTGTACGTGGTGCTGATCTTCGTCTGGTCCCTGGGCAGTATGCTGGCCGCCGGCAACCCGGCGCGCGCACCGCATCCCCTGATGCAGTTCGTCGAGCAACTGGCGGAGCCGGCCGTGCGCCCGCTGAGCCGGCGCATCCCGACCCCGGGCGGGATCGACTTTTCGCCGGCGGTGGCCATCCTGCTGCTGATGCTGGCGCGCATCCTGATTGCCGAACCGCTGGTCGCGGCCGGCATGCGCGCGGCCCTGTGATGCGGCGCCTGGCCGCCCTTGCCGCCCTGCTCGCCTGCCTGTGCTGGCCGGGCATGCCGGGCACCGCGCAGGCCGGCGAGGTGCAAAGCGGCGAGTACACCATCCACTACAACGCCCTCAGCGGCGACGCGCTGCCGCTTGCATCCACGCGCGCCCACGGCCTGCGCCACGCCTCCGACCAGGGGCTGGTCACCATCGCGGTGAACCTGGGAGAACCGGACACCGGCGCCAACGTGCCGTTCCGCGTCAGCGGCCATGCCGTCACGCTGCTGGGCAAGCCGGTACCGCTGGCTTTCCGCCATGTGGACGACGGTCACGGCAACCATTCGGTGCTGGTCGTGTTCGACGTGCCGGGCAGCGAAACCTTGCGCTTCGATCTTGATGTGACGCCGCAAGGTACGAGCGCACCCACACATCTGCGCTTCGTTCACAGCTATGAGCCCTGACCGACGAATCCCTCCACATCCCGCAGGGCGGGCACTGCCCGCCACGGAAGGTTTGTGCACCTTTTAGCCATGTTCGACGGGCAGTGCCCGCCCTACGAGGTTGCCCAACGCGCGATGATGGCGTGCAAGGCATCCAGGCCATCGGACAGCGCCGCCGGGCCGGGCTGCAGGATGATCGGCGACTTCACTTCGTGCAGCTCGCCATTGCGCACCGCCGGCACGTTTTCCCAGCCGGGGCGCGCGGCCACCTTTTCCGGGCGGAATTTCTTGCCGCACCAGGAGCCGATGACGATGTCCGGCTCGCGCCGCGCCGGTTCGAGCGGGTCGGCGAGGATGCGGTCCTTGCCCAGCTCCTTTTCCGCCAGTTCCGGGAACACGTCGTCGCCGCCGGCGATGCGGACCAGCTCGGCCACCCAGCGGATGCCGGTGATCGGCGGCTCGTCCCACTCCTCGAAATACACGCGCGGGCGGCGCGGCAGACGCGCGGCGGCGGCGCGTACCTCGTCGATGTGCGCCTCGGCCCGGCGCGCGAGCTGGTCGGCCTTGGCCGCCTGCCCCACCATCGCGCCGAGGCGCCGGATGTAGGCCAGGATGCCGTCCACCGAACGATGGTTGCTGATCCACACCTCCACGCCGGCCTTGATCAGCTCGCGCGCGATGTCGGCCTGGATGTCGGAAAAGCCGATCACGAAATCCGGTTCCAGCTTCAGGATCTCGCCGATCCTGGCGCTGGTGAACGCCGACACCTTGGGCTTTTCCTTGCGCGCCCGCGGCGGCCGCACGGTGAAGCCGGAAATGCCGACGATGCGGTCCTGCTCGCCGATGGCGTAGAGCACTTCGGTGGGCTCTTCGGTCAGGCAGACGATGCGTTGCGGGAAACCGTCCGCCATGATCAACGCCCGACCAGCGTGACGGTGACACGACGTTCGTGTGGCTGCGTGCGATGTTCCCACAGGAACACGCCCTGCCAGGTGCCGAGCGCCAAGCGGCCGTCCGCGACCGGGATCGACAGGCTGGTGCCGGTCAGCATGGAGCGCACGTGCGCCGGCATGTCGTCGGGCCCTTCGTCGGCGTGTTCGAACAGCGGATCGCCGTCGGGCACCAGGCGCGCGAAGAAACGGTCCAGGTCGGCGCACACCGTGGGGTCGGCGTTCTCGCCGATCATCAGCGAACAGCTGGTGTGATGCACGAACACGTGCGCGATGCCCTCGTGCATGCCGCTTTCGGACAAGGCATCGCGCACGCGGCCGGTGACCTCGACCAGGCCGCGGCCCGTGGTGGACACGCGGAAACCGGCCTGGCTCATGTGTTCGACGGGTCCGCTTTTCATGGGTAAAGCCTCATGGGTACAACAACCTCGATTGCCAGCCATCGTCGCCGCGCTCCCAGCACACGCGCTCGTGCAGGCGGTATTGCGCGCCGTACCAGAACTCGACCTTGTCCGGCACCACCAGCCACCCGCCCCAGTGCGGCGGGCGCGGCACGTCGCGGCCCTCGAACTCCTTCTCGTAATGGGCGACGCGCTCGTCGAACGTGGCGCGGTCGGGCAAGGTTTGCGACTGTTTCGAGGCCCACGCGCCGATCTGGCTCATGCGCGCGCGGGTGGCGAAATAGGCGTCCGATTCCCCGGCCGAAAGGTGCTCGCTGCGACCTTCCACGCGCACCTGCACGGCGTCGCGCAGCGTTTTCCAGTGGAAGCACAGCGCCACCTGCGGGTGAGCCGCCAGTTGCACGCCCTTGGCGCTCTCGTGATTGGTGAAAAAGCGGAAGCCGCGCTCGTCGACGCCTTTCAGCAGCACGATGCGCGCCGACACCCGGCCCTTGCCGTCGGCGGTGGCAAGGGTCATCGCCGTCGGCTCCGGGTCGCCGGCTTCCTGCGCGTCTTCCAGCAGGCCGCGGAACGTGTCGAGAATCTCGGGGGTCAGCATGGTCCGTACCATTCGAGTTGTCTGATCAACCCATGCGTCCGTTCGCCCTGAGCCTTCGGCAAGCTCGGGACAGGCTACGGCCCGAAGGGCCGGCTCAGGGCGAACGGGCAAGTCGATCGAAGGATGGCATCCGTCAGTTTTGGTTATGCTGGCGCCACCGCCTTCGCGGAAGCCCGGCATGAACCCCGATGATGCCAGCACGCGCCTGCTGGCGCTATGCACCCCGCACCTGGCCCGCACGCAGCGGCCCTGGTTGCTGGCCCTGGCCGGCCTGCCCGGCAGCGGCAAGAGCACGCTGGCCGCGGCCACGGTGGCGAAGGCGCGCCGGCAGGACTGGCCGGCGCTGCACTTGTCGCTGGACGACTTCTACCTGCCGCGGCGCGCACGCAAACCACTGGCCCGGCACATCCACCCGCTGCTGATCACGCGCGGCGTACCCGGCACCCATGACCTGGCCTTGTTGCGACACGTGCTGGCGCAATTGCCGCGCGCCTCGGACACCTGCCCGGTCGCCATTCCGCGTTTCGACAAGGGCCGCGACACGCGCCAACCGCCTTCGCGCTGGCGTCTTGCACGCGAAATGCCGCGCCTGGTGATCCTGGAAGGCTGGTGCCTGGGCATCGCGCCGCAGCCGGACAAGGCCCTGCGGCGCCCGGTCAACCCGCTGGAACGCGAGGAAGACACCGACGGGAGCTGGCGTCGTCGCGTCAACCATCTTCTGCCCGACTACCTGCGATTGTGGAACGAAGCCGACGCACGCGCCTTGATCCGCGTGCCCGACTGGCAAGCCGTCCGACGCCATCGCCGCCAGGCCGAACAGGCGCTGCGCCGACGCCACGCACCGCAGGCCATGGACGATGCCGCGCTGGATCGCTTCCTGCAGCATTACGAACGCCTGTGCCGGCAGGCGCTGAGGCATCCGCCGGCCAACGTCGACCTGCGCTTCACGCGGGATTCCTTGTAGGAAATCTCTAATAATCTCGATGTATTGGTAGGTCGGGTCATGACCCGACATCATGTCGGGTTGATGGAACCAACCCGACCTACTCGAAATGCATTTCTGTCATCATCCCGGGGGCGCTCCTACGACAACAAGAAAGCATCCGGCTCACCTGAAGGGAATCCCCGGCCCCGGATAATTCCGATATTTGCGATCAGGCTTTCAGGGCACGCGCATGATGCGCGATGTGCTCCCCGATGAAGCTGGCGATGAAGTAATAGCTGTGGTCGTAGCCGGCGCGCATGCGGATGTCACATGGATGACCCGTTTTTTCACAGGCCTCGGCAAGCAGGTGCGTCCGCAACTGTTCTTCGAGAAAGCCGTCGGCCTCGCCCTGCTCGACCAGCAACGGCAACCGTTCATCGGCAGCGGCGACGAGTTCGCAGGCATCCCAGGCCTTCCACGTTTCGCGATCGTCGCCCAGGTAGGCGCCGAAGGCCTTTTCGCCCCACGGCACGCGCGAGGGCGCGACGATGGGCGAGAACGCGGACACGCTGCGATAACGGCCGGGATTTTTCAGCGCCACGACGAGGGCGCCGTGGCCGCCCATCGAATGGCCGCTGACGGCGCGTACCTGCGTGACCGGAAAACGGCTTTCCACCAGTGCCGGCAATTCGTCGACCACGTAGTCGTACATGCGGTAATGCGCCGCCCACGGCGTCTGCGTGGCGTCGAGGTAGAAACCCGCGCCCTGGCCCAGATCCCAGGCCTCGTCGTCGGCCACGTTCTCGCCACGCGGGCTGGTGTCCGGCGCGACCAGCACGATGCCGTGCTCGGCGGCGAAACGTTGCGCGCCGGCCTTGGTGATGAAGTTCTGCTCGTTGCAGGTCAGGCCCGACAACCAGTACAGCACCGGGCACGGGCCGGCGGCGGCCTGCGGCGGCAGGTAGATGCCGAAGCGCATGGAGCAATTCAGCGTCTCCGAATCGTGCTGCCAGACTTCCTGCGAGCCGCCGCAACAGGCGTGTTTTTCCACGCGCTCCACGTCAGTACTCGATCACGCTGCGGATGGATTTGCCGGCATGCAGCAATTCGAACGCCTCGTTGATCTTCTCCAGCGGCATGCGGTGAGTGATGTAGGGATCGAGCCGGATCTCGCCGCGCATGGCCTGCTCGACCATGCCCGGCAACTGGCTGCGCCCCTTCACGCCGCCGAAGGCCGAACCGCGCCACACGCGCCCGGTCACCAGCTGGAACGGGCGCGTGGAAATTTCCTGCCCGGCGCCGGCGACGCCGATGATGACGCTCTCGCCCCAGCCCTTGTGGCAGCACTCCAGCGCCTGTCGCATCACCTTGACGTTGCCGATGCACTCGAAGGAAAAATCCACGCCGCCGTCGGTCATGGCGATGATGACGTCCGTGATCGGCTGGTCGTGGTCCTTCGGGTTCACGCAGTCGGTGGCGCCGAAATCGCGCGCCAGCTCGAACTTGTCCGGATTGGTGTCGATGGCGATGATGCGCCCGGCCCCGGCCTGTTTCGCGCCCTGGATCACCGACAGGCCGATGCCGCCCAGGCCGAACACCGCCACCGTGTCGCCCTTCTGCACCTTGGCCGTGTTGTGCACCGCGCCGATGCCGGTGGTGACACCGCAGCCGAGCAGGCATACCTTGTCCAGCGGCGCCTCGGGATCGATCTTCGCCAGCGACACTTCCGCCACCACGGTGTACTCGCTGAACGTGGACGTGCCCATGTAGTGATGGATCGGCTTGCCCTGGTACGAGAAGCGCGTGGTGCCGTCCGGCATCAGGCCCTTGCCCTGGGTTTCGCGCACCGCCGAACACAGGTTGGTCTTGCCCGAGCGGCACATCTTGCACTGGCCGCATTCGGCCGTGTACAGCGGAATCACGTGGTCGCCG
>CAZBZD010000088.1:0-7889 GCA_964496295.1 uncultured Rhodanobacteraceae bacterium
GCAGGCCGTGACCCGGCGCTCGGCCTACCTGGCCCTGCTGGAGGAGCAGCCCGGCGCGCGCCGGCGCCTGGCGGAGCTGTTCGCCGCCAGCGCCTTTCTCGCCGAATGCGTGATCGCCCAGCCCCTGCTGCTCGACGACGTGCTCGACCCGCGCATGGACCAGTTGCCGCTCAAGCGCGCCGACATCGCCGCCGAGATCGCCCGCGCGCTGGCGGCGCTGGACGAGCACGACGCCGAGAGCGACCTGGAGCGGCTCAACGAGCTCAGGGCCAGCCTGGCCTTCCGCCTCGGCCTGGCGTTCCTGGACGGCCGCGCCGACGCGGTGGCCACGGCGCGCCGCCTGGCCGCGCTGGCCGAGGCCGTGGTCGGCGCCGTGCTGACCCTGGCCGAACGCGAGCTGGTGGCGCGCCACGGCCACCTGCCGGGCGAAGGGCTGGGCTTCAGCATCCTGGGCTACGGCAGCCTCGGCGGCCAGGAGCTGGGTTTCGCTTCGGACCTGGACCTGGTGTTCGTCTACGACGGCGCGCGCGCGGCGCGGCGCAGCGACGGCGCGCGGCCGCTGGACGGGATCCACTGGTACCAGCGCCTGGCGCAGCGCGTGATGCACTGGCTGGGCGTGCTGACGCGGGCGGGGCGCATGTACGAGGTCGACACGCGCCTGCGCCCGGATGGTTCCAAGGGGCTGCTGGTCACCAGCCTGGAGGCGTTCACCGCCTACCAGCACGAACGCGCCTGGACCTGGGAGCACCAGGCCCTGTTGCGCGCCCGCCCGGTGGCCGGCGACGCGGTCCTGCACGAGGCGCTCGAGGCGGTGCGCCGCGAGGTGCTGGCGCAACCGCGCGCGACGGCGCAGGTATGCGCGGACGTGACCACGATGCGCCAGCGCTGGCGCCTGCAGCGCGACCGCTCCGATGCCGGGCGGCTGGACCTCAAGCAGGGGCCCGGCGCGCTGCTGGACATCGAGTTCCTGCTGCAGGGACAGGTGCTGGCACATGCCGCGGACCACCCGCGGCTGCTGGACGTCACGGCCAACGCCGCGCTGATCGAGGCCTGCGCAAGCGTCGGGATACTTGACGCTTCGCGGGCGCGGCTGCTGGCCGGGGCCCATGCCGAGCTGCTGTCCCGCGCCCTGGCCTGCACGCTCGATGCGCGCCCGCGCGTGGTGCCGCGCGACGCGCAATTGTCCCGCCTCACCGGCCAGGTGCTGGCCGTCGCCCATGCGCTGGGCTACGACTTCACCGCCGATGCGTGAGGGGGGTCGTGCGGCGGCGGCCGGCCGCCGCCGCGCCACGGGCCGTCAGTGGCGCGTGGCCAGGGCGCCGACCAGCCCGGTCATGCGGGCGCCGACGGCATCGTCGTCCTTGTGCTCGTGATGGTAGCCGTAGCCGAAGAACTTGCGGGCCCAGTCGCCGTAGCGTTCGTAGTCGGTCGGTGCATGATCGCTGCGGGTGATGATGGCGGGATCCGTCAGCGCACTGTCAAAACGATCGGTCAGTCTCATGGCATTGCCTCCTGTTGCGAGCCAGGTGCCGATCGGGATGCGGGCCGCGACGGGGCGGATGTGAACGCATTTGTTATCGGCACGTAACGAAGGCTAGACAGTTCCGGATGGCTTCCGACTGAACGCGGGGCGGCGGTCGCCGCCGCCGTTGGCGACGATTAAACTTTCGTTGACAAGTCATTCACGCAGGGACAGCCGCTCGCGCAGGGCGGCGGCGACGGACGGGGTTTCGCGCAACGGCGGTTGCCGGTCCGGCGTGGCGGCGTCGACGGCGTGCAGCAGGCCGCGCTCGCGCAGGGCGTCATGGAAGCGGGCCAGCTTGCCGGCCAGCGGCGTGGTGACCAGGCTGTGCACGGGACGGCCGGTGGCGCAGGCCTCGGACAGCATGTTCACCGAGTCGGGCGTCACCACCAGGCGGTCGGCCCAGCCGAGCACGCCGGGATAGGGATTGGTGCCGTCCGCGTCGCTGCCCCAGCGCAGCCCGGGCAGGTCGGCGAGCGCGTGGCGCAGGCGTTCGAACAGCGCGGCCGGCGTGCGCCGCGAGGCCAGCAGCAGCACGCTGCCGCCGTCACGGCGATGGCGTGCCAGGATCGCCTCGGCCAGGGCCCGGGCGTAGGCCGCGTCCAGCGCGATGCCGTGGCGCGGGCCGCCCAGCAGCATGCCCAGGCGCGGCGCGGGCAGTTGTTCCAGGTGCGCCCAGGCCGTGCGGGCGTCGTCCAGCCAGGCATCGTCGACCGGGTTGAGCGAGCCCAGGGTCTGCAGCACGTTGGCGCCGTCCAGGTCATCGTGGCGCGGGGCGATCACGAGGTCCCAGTGGCGCGGATCGATGCGCGGGTCGAGGATCTGCACGCCGCGGCAGGCGCCGCCGGACACCTGCCGCGCCAGCCGCGTGAACAGCGCGGCGCTGCGCCCGCAGCCGATGACCATGCGCGGCCACGGCGGCGCCAGCATCGGTTGCGCGGTTTCCGGCCAGGCCAGGCGCGCGCCGGGCAGGCAGCGCGGCGCGAACCAGGCCCAGGGCGCGCGCGGCTCGGCCACCAGCGTGCGGATCGGCCAGGGCATGTGCTGTGCCAGCGCCAGTCCCTGGCGCTCGTTGCCGGCCGCGCCGTTGGTGACCACCCAGCATTCGTCGAGGCGATCATCGCGGTTGAGGGATGTGGTGGACACAGTGTTCTCCGCAGGCGACTCGCCGCGACCGCGGCGGCGTCATACACTGCCAGTATGACGCATGCCCGGGACCGGCCGGAACCCGGTCCGCGGGCATGCCTTGCGTGTGGCCGGCCAGGTGATTGCACCGATGATTTCGCCCGTGGAAATACTGGAACGCCTGCTGCTGGCCGCCTTCCTGGGTGGCGTGATCGGCATCGAGCGCGAGCGCCGCGAATGGGCCGCGGGCCTGCGCACGCACATGCTGGTGTGCCTGGGCGCGGCGCTGGCCATCATCGTGTCGGCGTTCGGTTTCGGCGACGTGCTGGGACACGAGGGCGTGATGCTCGATCCCTCGCGCATCGCCGCGCAGGTGATCAGCGGCATCGGCTTCCTCGGCGCCGGCACCATCCTGTTCCTGCAGCGCGAACAGGTGATCCGCGGCCTGACCACGGCGGCCGGGCTGTGGGCGGTGGCGGCGATCGGCCTGGCGGCCGGCAGCGGCATGTACATCGCGGCGGTGCTGGCCACGGTGGTGGCGGCGCTGATCATGGCCGGCCTGAAACCGCTGGAGCGGCGCTTTTTCAACCACCACACCGGGCCGCCGCGCCTGCTGATGAGCCTGCGCGACGAGGCCGAGCTGGCGCCGGTGCGCGCGGAGCTGTCGCGGCGCGGGCTGGCCCTGAAGCAGATGGTGCTGCAGCATGAAGACGACGGCGAAGACCGCCTGGAACTGGTGTTCGAGCCGAGCGTCAGCGACGCCGACCTGGCCCGCCTGGCCGATGCCCTGCGCCGGCTGCCCGGGCTGGCGACGATTTCCCTGGGCGCGGTGCCGCCGGCATCGCACCCGCATTCCTGACCCACCGACAAGAGGTTTTCCCCATGCGACGTCTGCGTTTTCTCCTGTTCGCCCTGCTGCTCGGCGTGGTGCCGCTGGCCATGGCCGCCCCCGTCACCTACAGCATGGATCCCAACCACACCCAGGTGCGCCTGACCTGGACCCATTTCGGCTTTTCCCACCCGTCCGCGGTGATCGGCATCGATTCGGGCACCATCGTCTACGACCCGGCGCATCCGGAGCAGGCCACGGTGAAGGTGAGCATGCCGCTCTCGACCCTGGACACCCACGTGCCGGCGCTCGACGAGCACCTCAAGGGCGGCGATTTCTTCGACGCGGCCAAGTTCCCCGTGGCGACCTTCACCAGCACCGCCGTCGAGGCGGTGGACGAGACGCACCTGAACGTGGCGGGCAAGCTCTCCGTGCACGGCGTGACCCGGCCGGTGACGCTCCACGTCACCATCAACAAGGTCGGCGAGCAGCCGATGTGGTCGGCGCCGGCGATCGGCTTCGACGCCACGGCCACGCTCGAGCGTTCGGGCTTCGGCGTGGGGCAGTACGTGCCGGCGGTCAGCGACGCCATCCAGGTGCACATCACCACCGAGGCCATCGAGTCGAAGGCGTACCAGGCGAAAACCGGAGGCTGAGGCGCTGGCCGGCCGCGCATGCTGCTAAAATGGCCGCCTTGTTTCGATGTCATGGAGGCATGCGCATGCCGCATACCGATGCCACGGCCGAGCGGCTGATCATGCCCAACGCCGAACACACCTACGAAGTCACGGACGTCGACCTCCCCCTGTCGTGCCCGATGCCGGGCATGATGCTGTGGAACTCGCATCCGCGCGTGTACCTGTCCATCGTCGACGACGGCGGGCAGTCGCAGTGCCCGTACTGCAGCGCCCGTTTCATCCTGCGCGATTGAGACGGGCGTCCCCGGTGGCGCCCGCGGCGGTGGCGGCGGGCGGGCCGGGGCGGATTTCGACGCCCGCGCACCTGAAAAAGGCATGTTTCTTGCATGCCTTTTTTCGAGCTTTTCACGTGCCGTCGTCAGCGTAGCGGTTGCCGGCGCATCGTCCGTGTCATCCTGCCGAATCTTCGATCCAGCCCCATGAACGCCACCGCCCCCATGTTCCCCGCGCGCGCCACGGCCTCCCGTCCGTGGACCGTGGTGCAGCTGATGCCGGCCCTGCATGCCGGCGGCGCGGAACGCTCGACCCTGGAAGTCGCGCGGGCCCTGGTCGCGGCCGGCCACCGCTCGGTGGTGGTGTCCGCGGGCGGCCGCCTGGTGCGGCAGTTGCAGGACGAGGGCAGCGAGCACGTCACCCTGGACATCGGCCGCAAGTCGCTGTCCACGCTGGCCCGGATCGGGCCGCTCAGGCGGGTGCTGCGCGAGGTGGCGCCCGACGTGGTGCATGCGCGCTCGCGCGTGCCGGCATGGCTGGCCCGGATGGCCCTGCGCGGCGTGCGCCCGTCGCCGCACTTCGTGACCACCGTGCACGGCATGAACTCGCCCGGCCCCTACAGTGCCGTGATGCTGCGCGGCGAGCGCATCATCGCCGTCTCGCAGAGCGTGCGCGATTACGTGCTGGCGCATTACCCCGAGGTCGATGCCACGCGCATCCGCGTGGTGCCGCGCGGCATCGACACGCGGGTGTTCACCTACGGCTACCGTCCGGACGAGGCCTGGACGGCCCGTTTTCTTGCCGAATTCCCGGCCCTGGCCGGGGCGCCGCTGCTGACCCTGCCGGGTCGCGGCACGCGGCTCAAGGGGCACCATGACGCGATCGAGCTGCTGGCCGCCCTGGTCGCGCGCGGCGTGGACGCGCGCCTGCTGCTGATGGGCGTGATCGAACCCGGGCGCGAGGCCTACGTGGAGGAACTGCGCGCGCTGGCCGCGGCGCGCGGCGTGGACGACAAGGTGGCGATGACGCCGACCCGCGACGACGTGCGCGACGTGTTCGCGATCTCGGCGCTGGTGCTGCAGTTGTCCAACAAGCCGGAAACCTTCGGCCGCACCGTGGTCGAGGCCCTGGCCCTGTGCCGGCCGGTGCTGGGTTACGCGCACGGCGGCGTCGGCGAACTGCTGGCCGAGCTGTACCCGGCCGGGCGCGTGCCGCCGGGCGACCTGGAGCGCCTGACCGAGCGCGCCGCCGAGTTGCTGCGCCTGGCGCCCTCGATCGCGCCGCTGTCGCGCTATCGCCTGGAAGACATGCAGCGCGACACGCTCGCGGTGTACGCGGAGCTGGTCGACTGAACCGGCCCGCGTCCGGGCCTGTCGCCGCGCGGGGACTCCCGTACAATCGGCGCACGTTTCCCGGAAACACGCGATGTCGTTTGCCGCACGCCTGAAATCGGCCCTGCGCTCGCCCCTCCTGCCGGTGTGGCTGGTGGTGTTCCTGCTGCCGCTCGGGCGCAGCTCGGAACTGGGCACCCTGTTGTGCCTGATCGGCACGATCTTCCTGTTCGCGCGCGATCCGGAGGCGCTCAAGAGCCACGCCGGCGCGCGCCTGCTGTTGTGGCTGTGGGCGGCCTACACCGGCGCGGCGGTGGTGTCCGCCACCGATGCCGTCGAGATGAGCCGCAGCTGGCTGACGGTGGCCGGGTTCGTGCGCTACGTCCCGCTCGGCCTGTACGTGTGCTTCGCCGTGCGCCGGCGCGCGCGCCTCGAGAACCTGCTGACCGCCAGTGCCGTGGTGGTGGCGCTGTGGGCGCTGGATGCGTGGGTGCAGGCGTTCACCGGCTGGAGCGTGGGCGGGCACGCGCCGGCCGTGCGCATCACCGGCATTTTCGGCGCCGACAACATGAAGCTGGGCCCGGTGCTGGCCGTGCTCTCGCCATTGGTGCTGTGGGCGGCGCGCGAGCGCTGGCGGCGCGCCGGGCTGGTGCTGGCGTTCGGTTTCATGCTCGGGCCGATCCTGCTGGCCGGGGAGCGCTCGGCATGGGTCATCTATGCCGTGGCGGGGCTGGCCTTCGCCTGGCGCGAAAGCCGCACGCCGGCGCGTTTTGCCCTGTGGTGCGCCGGGGCGTGCCTGGTGGCCGCCGTCGCGGGCGCCCTGGCCTGGCAGTTCTCGCCGCGCTTCCAGGACCGCGCCGAACGCACCATGCAGCTGTTCAGCGGTTCCGAGGCCGGCATCAACCATGCCCTGAGCGGGCGCCTGGACATCTGGCACACGGCCTGGGACATGTATCTCGCGCACCCGGTCAACGGCATCGGCGTGCGCGATTTCCGCTTTGCCTACCCCGGATACGCGCCGCACGGCGACCAGTTCGTGGTGGACGCGCGGCACGGCCCCGACACCGGCGCCTCCCATCCGCACCAGTTGCTGCTGGAAGTGGCGACCAATGCCGGCACGCTGGGCCTGGTGATCTGGTTCGCCGGTGCCTGGCTGGCGTGGCGCCGCTGGCGCGAGGTCGGCGCGGCCGCGCGCCGCACGGCGTTCCCGGTGACCGTGGCGCTGGCCGTCATGCTGTTTCCGCTCAACACCCATCTGGCGTTCTACTCGGCCTGGTGGGGCCTCCTGTTCTGGTGGCTGCTGTCGCTGTGGTGCGCCGCCTTGTACGTCGTGGAGGAGGATGCCGGTGCCGCGTGAGCCGCTGACCGTGGTGGTGATCACCTGGAACAACGCCGACAGCCTGGACCGCTGCCTGGCGGAGGTGGACTGGGCCGAGGAGATCGTGGTGCTCGACTCGGGTTCCACCGACGCCACCGTGGCCATCGCCCGCCGCCACGGCGCGCGCGTGGCCGAGCACCCGTTCGACGACTACGGCCCGCAGAAGCAGCGCGCCATCGACATGGCCAGCCACGACTGGATCCTCAACCTGGATGCCGACGAGATCCTCTCGCCGGGAACGCGCGAGGTGATCGAGGAGGCACTGCGCTCGCCGGACGCCGCCGGCTACCGCCTGCCGCGCCGCGAGCGCATGTTCTGGGACGTGCAGCACCGGCGCAGCCATCGCAACGGCCATCTGCGCCTGTTCGACCGGCGCCGCGGGCGCATGAACGACGTGGAAGTACATGCGGCGGTGGAAGTCGACGGCCCGGTGCGCACCCTGCACGGCGCCGATTTCGTCAACGACGGCGATGCCGACATCGCCGCCCGCGTGGACAAGATCAACCGCTATTCCAGCGGCCTGGTGGCCAACAAGATGCGCCGCCGCCAGCGCTTCACCGGGCTGCGCATGGTGTGCTACCCGCCGCTGTTCTTCTTGCGCCAGTACCTGGTCAAGCGCTATTTCCTGAACGGCTGGGCCGGTTTCATCGCCAGCGTCTGCGGGGCGTTTTACGTGTTCTTGAAGTACGCCAAGCTGCATGAGGCGCGGCGCTGTCTGGATCGGGACCCGGGACCCGGGACCCGGGACCCGTGAGAAATGTGCATCACGCTGCGTTCGGAAGTATCTCGCCAC
>CAZBZD010000089.1:0-3847 GCA_964496295.1 uncultured Rhodanobacteraceae bacterium
GCCGGGGTTGTTCAGAGGTTCCTTTGCCCTCATCTTCAGGGCATGACCGCAATGCTTCGGCATGGGAGGTAGCCATGGCCACCGGCTGGGCCGGCGACAACGCCGTCAACGACCAGATCGACGCGACCGTCAGGGACGCGATCAAGCGCGTGCGCAGCCAGATGCGCACGGGCCCGGGCCTTGCGCATTGCGAAGAATGCGACGAGCCCATTCCCGAGGCACGCCGCAAGGCCATGCCCGGCGTGCGCCTGTGCGTGTCCTGCCAGGAAGCCTTCGACCGCGAGCATGGCGCCTTCAGCGGCTACAACCGCCGCGGCAGCAAGGACAGCCAGTTGCGTTGAACCACCGCCTGACAGGTGTCAGGCGCGCATGGTGGCAACGGTGTCTGGCATGCCGGCCGGGCGGGTTCCATGATGAAGATGCCGGCGCGTGGCCGGCGTCGATCGAAAAGGAGTCATCATGAACACGATCATGTGCGCCGGCGCGGCCTGCCTGCTGGCATGCGCAGGTACCGCCACGGCGCTGGCGGCGCCCCCGTCGCGGCCCCCGGACCCGCAGGCGATGCTCAAGGCCGAACGCGCGGCGATGCAGCCCTTGCAGAAGATGGCGGGCATCTGGCGCGGCAAGGCCACGATGACGCTGCCCTCGGGCCGGCACACCATCGTCCAGACCGAGCGCGTGGGCCCGTTCCTCGGCGGTTCGGTCATGGTCATGGAGGGGCGCGGCTACGAGGCGGACGGCAGCGTGAGCTTCAACGCGCTGGGCGTCGTGTCGTACGATCCCGCCGCCAGGGCCTACACCATGCGCGCCTATGCGCAGGGCCGCGCGGGAAACTTCCCGCTCACGCTGACCGAGGACGGTTTCACCTGGGACATCAAGGCCGGCCCAGTCAGCATGCACTACACCGCGACCATCAAGGACGGCACCTGGCACGAGGTCGGCGAGCGCGTGCTGCCCGACGGCAAGTCGGTACGCTTTTTCGAGATGACGCTCCGGCGCGTCGGCGACACCGACTGGCCGGCGGCCGGCGCCGTGCCGTTCAAGCAGCCCTGAGCGGCACCGGCCGGCGCGGTGGCGACAGGAGGCGCTGTCGCCACTGCGGTCGGTAGCGGCGTCAGGTCACCTTGCCCATCAGCTTCTTCAGGAGCTTCAGGCAGACGATCATCAGCAGGCCGGCACCGACGTACATGAACACGGCGTTCATGAACTGGTGCGGCATTTCCGCGACGCCCTTGCCGGTGAACTGGCCGGCGGCCAGCCCGGCGATCAGGTTGCCCAGCGCCGCGCCCACGAACCAGGTGCCCATCATCTGGCCGGCGTAGCGCTTGGGCGAGAGCTTGGTGACGGCCGACAGGCCGATCGGGCTCAGGCACAGCTCGCCGGTGGTGTGCAGCAGGTAGGTCAGCACCAGCCAGGTCGGCAGCACCTTGTTGCCGCCCAGGGCCAGCTTGGCGGCAAAGTACATCACCAAAAAGCCCAAGCCGAGCTGGATCAGGCCCAGGGCCAGCTTCAGCGGCAGCGACGGGTTGAGGTTCCGGCGCGCCAGGTTGATCCACAGCGCCGCGAAGAACGGCGCCAGGATGATGATGAAGATCGAGTTGACGCTCTGGAACCAGCTCGCGGGCATCTCCCAGCCGAAGAACATGCGGTCGGTGTGGCGGTCGGCGAACAGGTTGAAGGTCGAGCCGGCCTGTTCGAAGCCGGACCAGAAGATCGCGGCGGCCAGGAAGAACAGGATGATGCCGCCGACGTGCAGCTTCTCTTCCCTGCTCAGCTTGCCGAACGCGTACACGCTGGCAAAGAACAGCACCGCCAGCCCGAGGATGATGGCCGAGCTGCCCTTGGCCACCAGCACCGGGTCGAAGGGAATCAGGCCCAGGGCGATGCCGGCCACGACCAGGGCCAGGATGACCAGGGCGGCAGTCAGCAGCGTCCAGTTCAGGCGCAGCTTGCGCGCCGCTTCCGGGCCTTCGCCGGCGCGCGGCGCTTCCAGCCCGATCTCGCCCAGGTGGTGCTGGGTGAGCCGGTACTGGATCAGCCCCAGGACCATGCCCACGCCGGCGGCGCCGAAGCCCCAGTGCCAGCCGATCTTCTCGCCCAGCGTGCCGCAGATGAACGGGGCGAAAAACGCGCCCAGGTTGATGCCCATGTAGTAGATCGAGAAGCCCGCGTCGCGGCGCGCGCCGCCTTCGGGGTAGAGATCGCCGACCATGACGCTGATGTTGGGCTTCAGCAGGCCGGTACCGAGCACGATGAACAGCATGCCCAGGTAGAAGGTGAACGTGATGCCCGGGATGGCCATGGTGAAGTGGCCCAGGGCGATGATGCAGCCGCCCCACCAGACCGTGCGCCGGGCGCCCATCAAGTGGTCGGAAATCCAGCCGCCGGCGATGGCCAGCAGGTACACGCCGGCGGTGTAGAGGCCGTAGATGGCGGTGGCGTTGACGTCGGTCAGGCCGAGGCCGTCGTTGGCGATCGTGTCGACCATCGCCAGCACCAGGATGCCGCGCATGCCGTAGTAGCTGAGCCGCTCCCACATTTCCGTGAAAAACAGCGTGTAGAGGCCGCGGGGATGCTTCTGTTTCAGGGCCGCGCCAGGGGCGGCCGGAGTCATGCTGGGTGTGGACATGGGCTCTACTTTGGCAAAGTCGGCGACCACAGGTAACAGGGTTGCGGTGGCGAGTCAATTTCGCCGTGGCCTCTTTGTGCGGCGATGCACATGTCCCCGGGCAGTGGAATACGCGGGTTTTTCGCGCCCGCGGTGGCGGGAGCGGCCGCTCGTTGAACCGCAGCCGACCCGGTGCAGGCGACGTGTTGACCTGCCGCGGCAAAGCAACCATCGTGGCTTGCAGTGGTCGAAAAAGAGCGGGGCACGTGCCCCGGACGGATCGGGAGACGGCAATGCGCGGCAAGACCAACGTGGTGGCATGGGTAGTGGCGGTGGTGGTGATCATCCTCATCATCGTCGGCGCCTGGTTCGTGCGCCACGGCCTGCAGCCTCCGCAAACGTCCCGCCCCGCCGCCACCGCCACGACGGCGCAACCGGCCGCGCCGGCGGCCGTGCGGCACCCCATCGCCGAGGCGGCATCGACGCCGGCCCCGGCATCCACGGCGCCGCTGCCGTCGCTGGCCGACAGCGACGGCGCGGTCGCCCGGGCCCTGGCCCGCCTCGGCGGCGATGTCTCCGTCGCCGGGCTGCTGGTCGACCGCCACATCATCGAGCGCATCGTGGCCACCATCGACGCCCTGCCGCGCCGGGGGCTGGGCAACAACGTCCTGCCGCTGCGCCCGCCGGCGGGGCAGTTCGCCACCGCCACGGTCGACGGCCAGAGGGTGATCGCGTCCGCCAACGTCGAACGCTACGCGCCCTACATGCAGTGGGTGAAACACGCCGACGTGCCGGCGCTGGTGGCCTGGTACGTGCGCTATTACCCGCTGTTCCAGCAGGCCTACCGCCGCCTGGGCTATCCCGAGGGCTATTTCAACGACCGCCTCGTGGCCGTGATCAACCACCTGCTCGAGGCGCCCGAGCCGCAGGGACCGTTTGCCGTGGTCCGGACCGACAAGGGCTACGTGTTTGCCGATCCGGCGCTGGAAAACCTGTCGGTCGGGCAGAAGCTGATGGTGCGCGTGGGAGCGGACAACGAGAAGCTGATCAAGCGGAAACTGCGTGCCATCCGCACCGCGGTTACCGGGCAGCACGGGCCGGACGCGGCCGCGAGCCACTAGATTTGGCCGGTTTGACGGCACTGGCCAGCATGCAGGTCGGGTCTGGACCCGACAAACCCTTCCGGGGTACCAAAGATGTCGGGTTGATGAAGCCAACCCGACCTACTCTCGTTGCAGG
>CAZBZD010000089.1:3947-7835 GCA_964496295.1 uncultured Rhodanobacteraceae bacterium
CGACAGGGTCATTCTGCGGGCCTATGAACGGAACCCGCCGGCGGCTTGACGGCACTGACCAGGTACGTGGCCCAGGGCGGGCCGCCGTACCAGAAGCGCCAGCCGAGGTTGCGGCGCGCGACGTCGACCATGCCCAGCCCGCGCAGGCGCTCGGCAAGGCTTTCGGCATGGCGGAAGTCGGCAAGCATCAGCCGCCCGCCGGGGCGCAGCACGCGCACGGCCTCGTCGATGGCCTGCTCGCGTTTCGCCACGCGACGGATGTTGTGCAGCACCAGGCTGGAAACGACCAGGTCGAAGCCGGCGCTCTCGAAGGGCAGGGCGCTGATGTCGCCGGTATGCAACTCGACGCGTTCGGCCACGCCCTCGGCGCGGGCATTGGCCAGGGTCGCGGCCTCGTCGTTGCCGGACTGGTCCGCCGAACGCCACAGGTCGATGCCCACCGCCTTGCCGGTGTCCAGACGGCGCGCCACTTCCAGCAGCACCAGCCCGCGCCCGCAGCCGAGATCCAGCACCCGCTCGTCGCCGTCGAGGTGCAAGGCGTCGATCAGTTCCGCCCAGACCTCGAACTTGCCGCGTCGCGTGGTGTAGACGAAGCTGCCGGCCATGCCCAGCAACAGCAGTCCGTACAGCCCCAGCCACAGCGGCCCGTACACCAGCGGCACCGGCCCGGTCGCCCATCCCGCGGCCATGAGGATGCAGACGATGCCGCCGGCCGCCATGCCGATGACGGCGTACGGCGCGTCGAAGCCGTAATGCCCCCGGCGGGGCTGGAAAGCCCGTGTGCCCATGGTCCGGTTCCGGAACGATGACGGATCGATGATGATCCCGCGGCCATGCTGGTGCAACATGGGCACATGCCTGCCGGAGCCAGCCACCGCCTGTTCTTCGCCGCCTGGCCGGATGCGCCGGCGCGTGAACGTCTGGCGGCCCTTGTCGGCCGGTTGAAGCCGGACTATCCGGCGCGCTGGCTCCGCCCGTCGCGGCATCACCTGACCCTGTGCTTCCTGGGTGCGTGGGAGCATGTTCCGGCGACGCTGATCGGGCGCGCGATGCAGGCCGCGGACAGCGTGCGCATGCCGGCCCTCGACTGGCGACCGGATCGCGTCGGCGGGTTCCGTGCGCCGCGGCCGCCGTGCGTGCTGCGCGCGAGCACGACCGACGCCGGCCTGCAGCATCTGCATCGGGCCTTGCTCGATGCGTGTGCTGCCCGCGACATCATCGTGGCGGACCGGCGCCCGTATGTTCCGCATGTCACGCTGGGCTACGGGCGGCAGGGTCGGGTCATCGCGGACAGGAAGGTGCTGGCGGTGGATTTCCCGATCCATGCGTTCGTGCTGCTGCACAGCGTGCCGGGAGCCGGTGAGTACCACGAGCTTGGCCGATGGCCGTTGCCGGCGGCATGATCCGGCATCATCCGGCCCCGGCCGGATGCAGCGACGCCGGCAAAGGCGCACAATCGGAGGCCCACCCCACCGGGAGGCCGATCCCATGCGAATTTCCACCCTGACCCTGTCCCTGGCCCTCGTGGCGTTGCCGCTGGCGGCGCAGGCGCAATCATCGCGACCGGCGCCGGCGTCCACGTCCGCCGCCGTGCCCGGCTACGTGACCGCCGCCATCGACGACCCGGCCCGTGCCGACGACAAGGCCGACGACGCACGCCGCCGCATGGCCGCCGTGATGACCTTCACCGGCGTCCAGCCCGGCGACACCGTGATCGAACTGGTGCCGGGCTCGGGCTACTGGACCCGCGTGTTCAGCCGCATCGTCGGTCCCGAGGGCCACGTGTACACCGTCTGGCCGGAACCGATGCTCAAGTATTCGAACAAGAGCCTGGCCGAGTGGAAGAAGCTTTCGGCCACGCCGCACTACGCCAACGTCAGCGTGCTGGTGGAACCGGCGCAGACCGTGACCGCGCCGGCCAGGGCCGATGTCGTGTTCACCGCGCAGAACTACCACGACTACCACAACATGGGCATCGACGTGGCCGCGTTCGACAGGAGCGTGCGCGACGCGCTCAAGCCCGACGGCGTGTTCGTCGTCATCGACCACGTGGCCCCGGCAGGCTCGGGCACCAGCGACACCGACACGCTGCACCGCATCGATCCGGCGGCGGTGAAGAAGGAAATCGAGGCGGCGGGGTTCCATCTCGACGGCACCAGCGACGCCTTGCGTAATCCGGACGACCCGCACGACGTTTCGGTGTTCGACAAGTCGATCCGCGGCCACACCGACCAGTTCATCTTCCGCTTCCGCCCGTTGCCGCCGCCCGCCGACTGATGACGGCAGCGGACGCGCGCGTGGTGATCGACACCAATGTGTGCCTGGATCTTTTCATCTACCGCGACCCGGCATCGCTGCCGCTGATGCGGGCTCTGGATGCCGGCGAGGTGGCCGCCGCCACGCGCGCGGACTGCCGCGACGAATGGCTGCGCGTGCTGCGCTATCCGCAGATCGACATGGACGAGGCCCGGTACCGCGAGGCGTGCGCGGCCTACGATGCCTGCCTGCGGCCGTTGCCGGCGCCCGACGGAACGCCGGCCATGGACGCGGCCGCCCTGCCGCGCTGCAGCGACCCGGACGACCAGAAATTCCTCGAACTGGCGCTGGAATCGGGGGCGGGAGCCCTCGTCACCAGGGACAAGGCGCTGCTCAAGCTCGACCGCAAGACGCGCAAGCTCGGCCTGTTCGCCATCCTGACCCCGGCCGCCTGGTGCGCGTGGCGGGAGCACGTTGCGTGCACGAAGGCGTGACGTCCGGACAGCGTCGGCCGATTCGCCCGGCAATTCGGCGCTTGATGCTTGCGGCCGATCGTCAGGGCTTCTGCGCGTCCACCAGGCGCACCCTGAACACCAGCGAGGCGCCGGGCGGAATCACGCCGCCGCCGGCGCCGCGGCTGCCGTAGGCGAGGTCGGCCGGGATCAGCAGCTCGCGCACGCCGCCGACGCGCATGCCGACCACGCCCTGGTCCCAGCCCTTGATGACCTGCCCGGTGCCGAGCGTGAACCGGAACGGCGTGTCGTTGCGCTTGCTGGTGCTGTCGAATTCGCGGCCGCGCTTGTCGCTGGCGTGTTCGTCGTAGAGCCAGCCGGTGTACTGCACCAGCACCTCCATGCCGGGCTTGGCCACGGGGCCGGTGCCGACCTTGATGTCCTTGATGACGAGCTTGTCCACCGTGCCGCCCTGGTAGGGCTGGGGCGACTGGTTCTGGCAGGCGGCGAGGACGAGGATGGCGAAGGCGGGAATCAGCCAGCGGCGCAGCATGGGACAACTCCGTAAAGAATCAGAAATACATTGCACCGATGTTGATGCAGTCGAGTAGGGCGGGCATGGTCCGCCGCAGGGCATTCGGGCACACGCGAGCATGTTCGGCGGGCAGTGCCCGCCCTACGCGTCCTTTTTGGATTGCAGCAGGTCGGTCAGCGGCTTGATCAGGTCCAGCGGCAGCGGGAACGCGATGGTCGAGGCCTTGCCGTTGTTGGTCATGTCCAGCATGGTCTGCAGGTAGCGCAGCTGCAGCGCCTGCGGCTCCTGCGACAGCGTGGCGGCGGCGTCGCGCAACTTCTCGGCAGCCTGCATTTCGCCCTCGGCGTGGATCACCTTGGCGCGGCGTTCGCGCTCGGCCTCGGCCTGGCGGGCGATGGCGCGTACCATGGATTCGTCGATGTCGACGTCCTTGATCTCGACGTCGGAAATCTTGATGCCCCACGGGTCGGTGGCCTCGTCCAGGGTTTCCTGCAGCACCTTGTTGATGGCGTCGCGCTTGGACAGGATCTCGTCCAGTTCGTGCTGGCCGAGCACCGCGCGCAGCCGGGTCTGCGCCAGCTGGCTGGTGGCCTGGTAGAAGTCCGCCACCTGCAGCACCGACTTGTCCGAGTCGACCACGCGGAA
>CAZBZD010000090.1:0-7733 GCA_964496295.1 uncultured Rhodanobacteraceae bacterium
TCGGTGGCGTGGACACGCTGTGCGACAGCGTGCTGTTCGGCTTCAATTCGCTGGAACTGGTCTCGCCCGAACCGTGCCGGCCGTTCGACGCGGACCGGAACGGCATTTCCATCGGCGAGGCGGCCGGCTTCGCCCTGCTCGAGCGTATCGAGGCGGCGCCCGCTGCACCGCGCCTGGTCGGCTACGGCGAGTCCAGCGACGCCTGGCACATGTCCACGCCGCATCCCGAGGGACTGGGTGCGGAAAAGGCCATGCGCGAGGCGCTGGAGCGTGCCGGCCTGTCGCCCGATGGCGTCGATTACGTCAACCTGCACGGCACCGCCAGTCGCAAGAACGACGAGGTGGAAGCGGCCTTGATCGCGCGCCTTTTCCCCTCGACCACCAAAGTCAGCTCGACCAAGGCCCATACTGGCCACACGCTTGGCGCGGCCGGCGCCCTGGGTGCCGTGACCGCCTTGCTGGCGATCGAACATGGCCTGGTCCCCGGCAACCTCGGCTGCACCACGCCCGATCCGGTCTGCGGCCCGCAATTCGCGCTCGCAAGCAGCCATCGACCCGTGCGCGTGGCGTTGTGCAACGCGCTCGGCTTCGGCGGCAACAATGCCTGCCTCGCCTTTGCGCAAGCGGAAGGCATGGCATGAGCAAGTCATTGACCCTGTGGGTACGCGGCGTCGGTGCCTGGTCGCCGGGATTGACCGACTGGCCGGCCTGGCGCGCGCTGCTGCGCGGCGAAGGCGGCATCGATCCGGAGGCGCCGGCCAAGCCGAAGCCGCAGCGCCTGGCCGCCGGCGAGCGCCGGCGCGTGTCCACGCACGTGCTGGCGGCGATCGAGGTTGCCGACCAGGCCGTGGCCACGAGCGGCCTCGATGCGGCCACCCTGCCGTGCGTGTTTGTCAGCCAGCATGGCGACGCCGGCATCATGGACTACATGTGCGCGGTACTGGCCGACACGCCGCGACACCTCTCGCCCACGCGCTTCCACAACTCCGTGCACAACGCCGCCGTGGGCTACTGGACCATCGCCACCGGCTGCCACGCCGCTTCCAATGCCGTAGCCGCCGCCGGCTACAGCTTCGGCGCCGGGTTGCTGGAGGCAGCCACGCAGGCATCGGCCGACAACCACCCCGTGTTGCTGGTGGCCCACGACAAACCAGGCAGCGGGCCGCTGGGCGAGGTGCTGGAAACCACCGAGACATTTGCCTGCGCGCTGGTGTTGTCGCCGCAGGCAGGCGAACATCCCGTCGCCCGGCTCGATCTTTCACTGGCCGATACCGCCACGCTTGCCAGCCAGCCACGCCACCCGCATGCGCAGGCCCTGGCGCAGGCCAACTGCAATGCGCGCGGCCTGCCATTGCTGGAAGCGCTGGCCGGGGACGTTGTGGCTGACATGGTTGTTGGTGTCGCGCCCGCGCTCAGTCTGGCTGTCCGTACAGGGAACATTTTGCAGGCTTGATGATGTCGCGGCCACCGGCCGCTCCCACAGGGCTTGCCTGAAAACTCCCGGCACTCTTGTGGGAGCGGCCGGTGGCCGCGACAGCCCTGCCCGCACACCCAACCCGCTGCAAACTGTCAGTATCCCTCCATGCCCGAATTGCCCGAAGTCGAAACCACGCGCCGCGGCATTGCCCCGCATCTTGAAGGCCACCGCATCGAGCGCGTCACGCTGCGCCGGCGCGATCTGCGCTGGCCGATTCCGGCGGCGATCGAACGCCAGCTGCCCGGACAATGCATCGAGGTCGTCACCCGCCGCGCCAAGTATCTGCTGCTCGACACCGCCGCCGGCAGCGCGCTGCTGCACCTGGGCATGTCCGGCAGCCTGCGCGTACTCGACGCGGCCATGCCCGCCGGCAAGCACGACCACTACGACCTGGCCCTGGACGATGACCGCGTGCTGCGCTTCACCGATCCGCGCCGCTTCGGCTGCCTGCTGTGGCAAGCCGCCGGCGAAATCCATCCCCTGCTGGCCGGCCTGGGACCCGAGCCGCTGTCGGCCGAATTCGACGGCGATCATCTGTGGCATCTGTCGCGCGGACGCCGCGCGGCGGTCAAGACCTTCCTGATGGACCAGGCCGTGGTGGTCGGCGTGGGCAACATCTACGCCAGCGAGGCCCTGTTCGTCGCCGGCATCCACCCGGCGCGCGCCGCCGGCCGCGTGTCGCGCGAACGCTACCGCCGCCTCGCCGCCGCCGTGCAGGACATCCTCGCGCACGCCATCGAGCGCGGCGGCACCACGCTGCGTGATTTCATCCGTCCCGACGGCGCCCCCGGCTATTTCGAACAGGAGCTGATGGTCTACGGCCGTGCCGGCCAACCCTGCCGGCGTTGCGGCACCCCGATCCGCGCGCGCGTGCTGGGCCAGCGCAACACCTTTTTCTGTCCCCGCTGCCAGCGTTGATCGCAACCCGTACAACCAACCCCATAGCGCGCCAATATGTCAGCGGTATCGGTCGAACGGGAAACTAGCTGAAAATGTTCAGCGCGAATGTTTCAACAATACAGAAACCTGCGCACGTGTGTCGGTATCGCTATTTTTGATAAACACTCTTCGGCACGATCCGCGGAGGTGGGGTCATGTTCTCGAAAGAGTAACTGTCCACATTCGCAGGCACCAGACGAGGCTCGCCAGTAACACCACCCGTGCCCCAATGCCACGAACCAGGAGGTACTGGCATCGCGCCGGCATAGGCAAGACGCACGTCGTACTTGCCATCCTTTCGCGGCACCGTTTCCAGCGCCAACTGGATCACGGACTGGCTGGCAACAGCTTTGCCTTGCTTCTTCGCGGGGCCGGTGATTATCTGATCCAGCGTGGCCCGAACCAGCCGTTGCATGCGCGGACTCAATGAGTGAGCCGGCATCATGTCGGTAATCCTGCCTTGATTGTTGACCGTGACCAATACCTGCAGCGCATGTTGCCTAGCGCCATCGGCCGACGCGGAATCGGCACTGGCCAGCGGTGCCACGCTCATCAGCAGAGCGCAAGCCGTACCCGTGAGAACCATCCGAATATTCATGACAAGCCTCCTCACTCGTCTCCCGTCCATTTTCAGTATGGACCTGTCCGGTTCATATTTCAAAACGCCTGACGCAGGGTGAGGTTGACGCGCCGGCGGCCCAGCAGCGGATGTTCGCCCTCGGCCAACGGCGCCACGCCGTGGAAAGCCAGGCGCGAGGCGCCACCCCACACCACCACGTCGCCGTGCAGCAGGGGAATGCGTTGCGCCCTGTCGCCACGTCGCAGACCACCGAACAGGAAGGTGGCCGGCAAGCCCAGCGACACCGACACGATGGGCGCCTCGAAATCGCGTTCGTCGCGGTCCTGGTGCAATGACAGCCGCGTACCCGGCTCATAGATGTTGACCAGGCAGGCATCCGGTTCGAAATGACCGAAGCCGGCGGCAACAGCCACCCTGTCGGCCAGCTCGCGGAAGGCGCGGGGCATGGCCGGCCACGGTTGCCCGGTCTGCGGATCGTGCGGCGCGTAGCGGTAGCCGCGGCGGTCGGACACCCAGCCCAGCGACCCGCAGTTGGTGTTGGCGACCGACATGCGCCGCCCGCCCGGCGTCGACATGTGCCGTGTTGGAGCCTGTTGCAACACCGCTTGCAGTGCACGCAACAACACGACGTCATCGGTACCGACGAAGCCGCGCAACAACCACGCATCGGCGGCAATGGCCTTGCGCGATGGCGCCTGTGCGACACCATCGGGAAACAGGGAGTGACTGGCGTGGGTGCTTGTCATGTGGCGTCGTGCAGGATGATGCCGGAAGCCATGGACATGGTCGCGGTGCGATGCCTGTTGCCCTGCTCCACGACCGGTCCCCGGGCCACTGTCAACGTGGCGGCGGCGATGCCCGTCGTCAAGCCTGCAGCATGGCGCGCGCACCTCGATGCCGACGGGGATGAACGGCGCCGGCGGCCCGGGCAACGTGGTCGTCGGCGTCCGCCGCGACCTGTTCACGGCACATCAACGATTGGCACTGGTTACGACCCGGGCAACGCCACACGATGTGGTGCATGTCGCGCCGGAGGATGTCCATGAAATCCACCTTTTCCCTTTTCGTCGCACTGGCCCTCTCGCTGGGCCTGGCCGACACTTCGATGGCGGACACGCCGGCCCTGTCACCGGCCGCACGCGCGGCGCTGCAACGCGTGCTGGATCGCGGCAAGGCCACGCACAGCGATGCGATACTGGTCCTGCACGACGGCGAGGTCATCGGCAGCTACTACCGCGACGGCAAGCCGCCGGGCCCGATCGAGCTGATGTCCGCCACCAAGTCGGTGGTGGCACTCGGCATCGGCCAATTGCTGGCGGCGGGCAAGATCAAGTCGCTCGACGAGCCGGTGTACGACTTCTACCCGGAATGGAAGCAGGGCCTGAAAGCCGACATCACCGTTCGCATGCTGCTCAATCACACCTCGGGCATCCAGAACGTGCGGCTCGCCGGCAAGGAGATCTACCCGGCACCCGATGCCATCCAGCTGGCCCTGGCGGCCGACCTTGTCACCAGGCCCGGCCAGCGCTTCGTGTACAACAACAAGGCAGTCAACCTGCTCGCCGGCATCATCGCCAAGGCCTCCGGCATGCCGATGGACGTGTTTTTCCGCAATGGCCTGTTCAAGGCCATGGATATCCATCCGGGCCCGTGGGGCAAGGACGAGGCCGGCCATCCCTATGCCATGGCGGGGCTGAAACTCACCGCCGCCGACGCGGCCAAGATCGGCCGGCTCGTGCTCGAGCACGGCAAGTGGCACGGCCGGCAACTGGTCCCGGCCCGTTACATCGAGACGATGCTGGCACCCGGTCAGTCAAGCGTGCCCATATGCGGCCTGTTGTGGTGGCGGCAGCCGGCATGGACGCACTTTTTTCCCAACCCGGAGATTTTTGCCAGGCTGCGCGATCTCGGCGTTCCGGAATCCACCGTGAAGCGACTTCTCCCTCTTGGAGACGCCAGCTTCGACAGCGGCACCAAAGCGGTGTCTGCCGTCATCAAGGCGCTGGGGCCGCACGGGTCCCGGATTCTCCACACGCAACTGACGCCCCTCGGCATCGGCCCGTACAACCTTTTCCGCATCAAGCAGGGGCCGGTGGTCGCCTACATGGCCAAGGGTTATCTGGGCCAGTACATCGTGGTCATCCCCAAGGCCCACCTGGTCGCCGTGCGCCAGATCGACGATTCCCACGCCCGGCCAGGCCAGGATGACTACAAGGACTTCACGCAACGACTCATCGCGCTGGCCCGCGCCATGGGCGACCTGCCTCCCGAGCCACCCATGCCGGGAGGCTGACACGCCGACATGGATGCGCGCCGTGCCGCGCGGGGTGACGGCGGAACGCGATGGCCGCAAGATGCCGGCCGGACGGCCCGGCGAATTGCCCGGGAACGTCCTGACCGGTTCGGACCCGGTTCACCAGGCCGGACCGGACGGATGGTTGCTGGCGACGGCCAGGACGGGCAGCGAAGGATCGCCATCGTGCAACATGGCGCGCAAAGCCGTGCCACGGATCGTGAAGACATCGAACGCCGGCGTGTCGCGCAGATCCACAAACAAGGCCTGCAACCGGTCTTCCAGGTGGCGACGCCGGGGCTCGTCGTCACTGGCGAGGAGTTCGGCGGAACAGGTGACGAAGTCGTACAGGGTGTCGGCAGCTCGCCGGCGCCGCAATGACGTGACATGCATCGGATACCTCCGTTTTCAGGATGATTCGAGCGCGACCGTTGCCTGGCGACGCGCACGTCGGCGTTCCACCAGGCCGCGGATGACCAGGTAGAACACCGGGGTGAAGATCAGGCCGAAACTGGTCACGCCGATCATGCCGAAGAACACGGCCACGCCCATGGCATGGCGCATCTCCGCGCCGGCGCCCTGTGACAGCACCAGCGGCACCACGCCCATGATGAAGGCGATCGAGGTCATCAGGATCGGCCGCAGGCGCAGGCGCGCGGCTTCCAGCACGGCTTGCAGAAGCTCCATGCCTTCGCGCTGGCGGTCGATGGCGAACTCCACGATCAGGATCGCGTTCTTGCACGCCAGCCCGACCAGCACGATCAGCGCGATCTGGGTGAAGATGTTGTTGTCGCCATGCAGCATCCACACGCCGGTGATGGCCGACAACAGCCCCATCGGCACGATCAGGATCACCGCCAGCGGCAGCGTCCAGCTTTCGTACAGGGCCGACAGCAGCAGGAACGCCAGCAGCACGCACAGCGGGAACACGTAGATCGCCGTGTTGCCGGCCAGGATCTGCTGGTAGGTCAGGCCGGTCCACTCGTAGCGCATGCCGTTGGGCAGCGAGGCATCGGCCAGGCTTTCCATCAACGCCTGCGCCTGGCCCGAGCTGTAGCCGGGCGCCGGTCCGCCGTTGATCTCGGCCGTGGGATAGCCGTTGTAATGCATCACGCGATCCGGGCCGTTGGTACGCTCCACGTTGACGAACGAACCGAGCGGCACCAGCGCGCCGTTGGCATTGCGCGTCTTCAGCGCCGTGATGTCCGACAGGTCGTTGCGGAATTCGGGCTTGGCCGACACGTCGACCTGCCAGGTGCGGCCGAAGCGGTTGAAGTCGTTCACGTACAGCGAGCCGAGGTAGGCCTGCATGGTCTGGTAGGCGTCGTTCAGATCCACGCCCTGGGCCTTGGCCTTTTCCCGGTCCAGGTCGACATTGATCTGCGGCACGCTGACCCGGAAGCTCGAGAACAGGCCGGTCAGTCCGGACGTCTGCCGGCCAGTGGCAATGAGCTTGTGGGTCTGCTTGAACAACTCGTCGAAGCCGGCGCCGCTGCGGTCCTCGACCTGCATGCGGAAGCCGCCGATGGTGCCCAGGCCCTGTACCGGCGGCGGCGGAAACACCGCCACGTACGCGCCCTGGATGGCGTGGAACTTCTGGTTCAAGGCCGCCGTGATGGCGCCGGCCGACAACGCGTCACCCCGGCGTTCCTCGAACGGTTTCAGCGACACGAACACGATGCCGGCATTGGACGCGTTGGTGAAGCCGTTGATCGACAGGCCCGGGAAGGCGATGGCGTCGGCCACGCCCGGCTGCTTCATGGCGATGGCCGACATGCGCTTGATCACGTTGCTGGTGCGATCCAGCGACGCCGCATCCGGCAATTGCGCGAACGCGACCAGATAGCCCTTGTCCTGCTGCGGCACAAAGCCGGTGGGCACGCGCATGAACAGCAGGACCGTCAGGCCCAGCAGGCCCGCGTACACCACCAGCGCGGCCGGCGAACGGCCCAGGATCCAGCGCACGCCGCCGACGTAGCGGTTGGAGCTGCGTTCGAAGAAGCGGTTGAACGGGCGGAAGAACCAGCCCAGGCCGAATTCGAGCCAGCGGCCGAAGCGGTCGCGCGGCGCATCGTGCGGTTTCAGCAGCACCGCCGCCAGGGCCGGGCTCAGGGTCAGCGAATTGAACGCCGAGATCACCGTGGAGATGGCGATGGTCAAGGCGAACTGGCGATAAAACTCGCCGGTCAGGCCGGTGATGAAGGCCGTCGGCACGAACACCGCGCACAGCACCATCGCCGTGGCGATGATCGGCCCGGTCACCTCTTTCATGGCCTGGCGCGTCGCCTCCCTGGGACTCAGGCCCAGCGCGATGTTCCGCTCCACGTTCTCGACCACCACGATGGAATCGTCGACCACGATGCCGATGGCCAGCACCAGGCCGAACAGCGACAAGGTGTTGAGGCTGAACCCGGCCACGAACATGACCGCGAACGTGCCGATCA
>CAZBZD010000091.1:0-7664 GCA_964496295.1 uncultured Rhodanobacteraceae bacterium
GCAGCACCTTGCTGGCCGCGGTGAACTTGTACATGTCGTAGCGTTCCATGCTGGACGTGAGATAGCCGTCGAACTTGTTGCCGTACCACGAGGCCAGGCCGCGCTCGTCGTAGCCTTCGGCACTGGGCAGCACGTGGTAGGTCCGCCCCCTGACCGTGTAGGGCGACTTGTTGCCGTAGCGCGAACGCGGCTCGACCTTCGGCACCGGCTCCGGCAGGGCGCCGATGTCCACCGCCGGACGGTCGGGGCCGCCGTCGTGCTCGCGCTGGTAACGCTCGTCCTGTTCCAGATGGATGTTGTCGGCCACCGTGCCGCCGCCGGCCGACGGCGTGGCCGGCGCCGCGCCGGCGCCGCCGCGCGGACGCACCTTGTGCGAGGCACAGGCCGACAGCAGGACCACGAGCGCCAGCACCGGGACGAGGCGCCAGGGCGTGCTCATCGTGCCGCGTGCGCCACGCGGTCACCGGCCACGCCGGCGGCAATGGCCTCGGCCAGCTGGTGCACCACCATGGCGTACATCGGGCTGTGGTTGTAGCGCGTGATCACGTAGAAATTCCGGAACGTGAGCCAGTCCAGCGGTCCATCCTTGCCGTCCAGGCCGAGCAGCGTGGACGACTGGCCGGGATCGACCTCGGCCAGGGGCGCGTAGCCCCAGGCCTCGAACTGCTCCACCGGATACAGCGTCTTGCTGTGGTCCACCTCGACCGGCCGGGCGGAACCGTCCTTGCGCACCCGCACCGCCACCGGGCCGCCCTGCTCCCAGCCATGGGCACGGAAATAGTTGGCCACGCTGGCGAGGATGTCCGGCAGCGAACCCATCAGGTCGATGTGGCCGTCGTGGTCGGCATCGACGGCATAAGCCTTGATGCTGGAAGGCATGAACTGGCCCCAGCCCTGGGCCCCGGCATAGGAGCCTTTCAGCGTCTCCAGCGGGCCGGCCAGCTTGCTCTGCGGCAGTTCCAGCAGCGTTTTCAGTTCCCCGCGGAAGAAGTCGGCGCGCGACGGGTAGTAGAAAGCCAGCGTCACCAGCGCGTCGAGCACCCGGTAGCTGCCGGTGACCCGTCCGTAGTTGGTCTCCACGCCCAGGATCGCGACCAGGTACTGGGGCGCCACGCCGTACTTCGCGCCGACCCGCTCGAGCAGCGCCTCGTGCTCGCGATAGAAGGCGATGCCGCCGTCGATGCGCGCCGGGGTCATGAAGATCTTGCGGTAATCGACCCATGATTTCGATTCGGCCGGACGGTTCATCGCGTCGATGATGCTCTGCTGCTTTTTCGCGCCATCGAGCAAGGCCCGCAGCCGGGCCGGGCTCTTGCCGGTGGCCGCCGCCACCTCACGGACCAGCTTGGCCTCGCCGGGATGGGTTTCGGCCTGCGCGGCGACGCAGACACCCAGGCTCAGCACGACGGAAAGCAGCAACACTCGGGGGAATCGGGGCATGGAAATCATCACGTGGTGGCGAACGATGGAAAATGGCCTGGCGACTAGCTTAGGTGCACAGTGTCACAAATAACAGGGTCGACGGGCCTGCGGTTTTCGGGCCCGGCCGGTCGGGCGGACACGCGGTGCAGCCCAGCGTCATGGCCGCGTACCGGCGGCCGGCGGCACCCGGGTCAGCCGGCCCGCCACCCAGGTGGCCGCGAGCGTCGGCAAGGCGCTGCCCCAGCCGGGCGCCCAGCGCGCCAGGGCGTGGTAAAGGGCGATGCCGCCCACCCACGACGCCACGGCGAGGATGTCGACGCGCCTGCCGGCCCGCGACGCCATGCCGCGCGAGGCGACCGCTCCCTGCCGGCCGAGGATCACGCCGTACAACGGCACGAAGACGGAACTGAGCAGCAGCAGGAAGGGTTCCAGCCCGTGCATCGGCAGCAGCAGCGCCAGCAACGTGCAAACCACGGCCAGACCCGGACCCCAACGGCGCACGCTCCAGCGCGGCCAGATGCTGTGCGCCGACACCGAGCCGGAATACACGTCGCCATAGGCGTTGTCGAGCTCGTCCACCAGGATCAGGCCCAGCGCCACCAGCCCGCCCTGCGCCAGCAACAGCGCCCCCAGCATGTCCGCGCCCGACGCCGCGCTGCCGGCCACGACCACGCCCAGCCCGTAGCACCAGATATTGGCCACCGCGTAGCCCAGCCACGTCCCGTAAAACGCCTTGCCGGGGCCGCGCGCGCCGTCGAGCCGGCCATGGCGCGCGTAATCGGCAACCAGCGGCAGCCACGACACCGGCATGGCGATGACCAGGTCCAGTGCCGAAAACAGCCCCATGCTGCCGTCGCCCGGACGCGACCAGAATGCCGCCAGGCCGGCATCGGCCAGGCGCGCACCGAACTCCCAGGTCAGCCACAGCAGCGACGCCACCACCAGCGGCAGGCCGAAACGGCTGACCACGCGCCGCACCAGGCCGGTCATGGACCCCGCCAGCAGCAGCACCAGCACGCCGCCCCAGGCCAGCGTGGCGGCCGGCACGGCGGGAAAGCCCGCCATGGGCAGGCCGGTGGCACGGCCGATGATGGCCAGGGTGCCATCGCGCATGATCACCAGCTCGAAGGTGGTCCAGCCCGCCAGTTGCACGATGTTGAGCAGCACCGGCAGGCGCGCGAAACCGCTGCCGAAGGTGGCGTGCATCAGCCCGGCGCTGGACAGGCCGGTGGCGCACCCGATCCGCGCCGTCCAGGCCAGCACGGCGGCGCCGATGACGGACCCCGCCAGAACCGCGACCAGCGCGTCGCGCACGCCGGCGGCCGGCGCCAGCCAGGCCCCGGTCTGCATGACCAGCAACCCGACGCCCAGGCTGAACCACAACGCGGCATGGTCGCGGAAACGGAACACCCGCGCGCCGGCGGCCACCGGCTCCAGGGCGACGTTGCGGCCATCGGCGCTCAAGCGCGTTCTCCCGCGCACGCCGTGCACATGGCTTCCGTTCCGGCAGGCATCACAACAGCAACTTGCGATGCGCGTGGATGGACATCACCACGCCGAACCCGATCAGCAGCGTGACCGCCGAGGTGCCGCCGTAGCTGACCAGCGGCAGCGGCACGCCGACCACCGGCAGGATGCCGGTGACCATGCCGCCGTTGACCATCACGTAGACGAAGAAACTCATGCCGATGGCGCCGGCCAGCAGGCGCGAATAGGTGTCGCGCGCCTGCATGGCGATCCACAGGCAGCGACCGATGATGAAGGCGTACAACGCGATCAGCAGGACCGCGCCGACCAGGCCGAACTCCTCGCCGAACACGGCAAAGATGAAATCGGTGGTGTGCTCGGGCAAAAACTGCAGCCGCGACTGCGTGCCCTGGTGGAACCCCTTGCCGAAAAGGCCGCCCGAGCCCACCGCGATCTTGGACTGGATGATGTGCCAGCCGGCGCCCAGCGGATCCGACTGCGGGTTGAGGAACGTCAGCACGCGCTGGCGCTGGTAATCGTGCAGGAAGTGCCACCCCACCGGCGCCGCCGCGGCCACCACGGCCGCCAGGGCGCCGATGCGCCACCAGCTCATGCCCGACAGGAACAGGACGAACGCGCCGGCCGTGGCCACCAGGATGGCCGTGCCCAGGTCCGGCTGCTCGGCGATCAGCAGCGACGGGACGGCGATCAGCAGCCCGACCACGAAGATGTGTTTCCACGACGGCGGCAGTTCGCGCGGGTGCAGATACCAGGCCACCAGCATCGGCATGGTCAGCTTGAGCAATTCCGAAGGCTGGAAGCGCACCACGCCGAGATCCAGCCAGCGCGTCGCGCCCTGCCCCTCGCCCAGGATCGCCACGACCACCAGCAGGGCCACGCTGAAGGCGTACAGCCACGGCGTCCAGGCCCGCAGGGTCGCCGGCGGAATGCGCGAGACGACCAGCAGCAACGCCACGCCGAGCGCAAAGCGCAGCGCCTGCCCGCCCACCAGCGAGGCATTCTCGTTGCCGGCGCTGTACAGCGTGGTCAGCCCCACCAGCATCAGCAGCCCCAGGGCGCACATCAGCGGCACGTCCAGGCGCGGGCGGTGCCACATGCGCTGCAGCGTGCGCCGCGCCCTGGCATGGAAAACCTGCAGCACGTTCATGGCGCCACCTTGCCCGCGACGCTGGCGGCCGGGGCCGGCGCGTGCTCCCTGGCCCAGGCGTCGAGCACCGCCCGCGCGATCGGCGCCGCCGTGCTGCCGCCCCAGGCACCGTGCTCGACGATCACGGCCACCGCGATCCGCGGCGACCTGGCCGGCGTGAAGCAGATGAACAGCGCGCGATGGCGTTTGGCCAGCTCGCTCAGGCTGTGGTTGACATAGGCATCGGTGGTGCGCGAGTAGCGTTCGGCGGTGCCGGTCTTGCCCGCGATCAGGTAGGGAAAGTCGTCGCCCAGCCCGCGCGCCGTGCCGTTGCCGTAGACCACGCGCAACATGCCCTCGAGCACGGCCTTCCAGTTGTCGATGTTCTTCACGGCGCTCTCGCCCGGTGGCACCGGCGGAATCTCCTTCACCTCGGCATCGACGCCCTGCTGGGTCGCCAGCACCAGGTGCGGCCGGTGCGGCACGCCGTGGTCGGCCAGCATCGCCGTGGCATGCGCCAGTTGCAACGGCGTCACCACCCAGTACCCCTGGCCGATGCCGGCGATGACGGTTTCTCCCGGGTACCAGGGCTGGCTGCGATGGGCCCGCTTCCACTGCCGCGAGGGCAGCACACCCGATCCCTCGCCGTCCAGGTCGATACCCGTGGGCTTGCCGAACCCGAAGCGCGCCATCCACCGGCTCAGCCGGTCGATGCCCATGTCGTAGGCGAGCTTGTAGAAATAGGTGTTGACCGACTTGGCGATGGCCTCGATCAGGTCGACGCGGCCGAAACCGCCGCGGCGGTCGTCGCGATAGCCGCGCGAGTGGCCGGGAATGTGGAACACGCCCGTGGAATACACCGTGTCTTCGGGCGTACGCAGACCGAGTGCCAGGCCGCCCAGGCCGAGGAACGGCTTGACCGTGGAGCCCGGCGGATAGCCGCCGCGCAGGGCGCGGTGCAGCAGGGGCTTCCCGGGATCGTTCAGCAGCGCCGAATAATCGTGCTGGCTGATGCCGTTGACGAACAGGTTGGGGTCGAAGCTGGGCTGGCTGACCATGGCCAGCACCTGGCCGTTGCGCGGGTCGATGGCCACCACGGCGCCGGCACGCCCGTCCAGCGCCTTCTCGGCGGCTTTCTGCAAATGCACGTCCAGGGTCAGGTACAGGCTCTTGCCCGGTGTCGGCGGATGCACGCTCAGCACCCTGACCACGCGCTGGTCGGCGTTGACCTCGTCCACCTCGTACCCCGGCTCGCCATGCAGCAGGCTTTCGTAGTGGCGCTCGATGCCGCTCTTGCCGAAGTAGTTGGTGCCTTCGTACAACTTGGGGTCGACCGTCGCCAGTTCGCGGTCGTTGATGCGCCCCACGTAGCCGAGCACGTGCGCGAAGGCCGGGCCCAGCGGGTAGTAGCGCTTCAGGTAGGGCACCACGTCCACGCCCGGGAACTGCCAGCGGTTGACCTCGAAACGGTCGATCTCGTCCTCGGTCAGCTGCATCTTGAGCGGCACCTTCTGGAACGGGCGGTGCTGCTTCAGCTGGCGCCGGAAATCGGCCAGTTCGTCCTCGCCCAGCGGCACGATGCGCCCCAGCCTTGCGAGCATCGCCGACATGTCGTCGACCTGCTCCGGCACCACGTCCAGGCGAAACGCCGGCACGTTGTCGGCCAGCAGCACGCCGTTGCGGTCGTAGACCAGTCCGCGCGGCGGCGGCAGCACCCGGACATGCACGCGGTTCTGCCGGGAACGGCTGGCGAACTCGTCGTGATGCAGCACCTGCAGCCAGAAGAACCGTCCGCACAACACCAGCAGGCAGGCGACGATGATGACAAGCCCGGTCACGGCACGCCAGCGGAACAACGCCGTTTCGGCACGGGCGTTCTTGAGCTTCGGCCGGCGCTTCATGTGTCACGAACACGCAGGCGCGTGAACAGGTCGTCCAGCAACAGGAAAACGAACGGCCAGAAAGCCGCGCCCACGAAAGGTGCCGCCCAGAACATCGCCGGCGGCAGCGACTCGCCGGCAAACAGCCGGATGGCCACTTGCAGCACGCGGTCGTTGATCAGCAGCACCAGCACCGCCAGCGTCTGCTGCCACATCGGGAAAAAGCGCAGGCGCGACCGGAAACGGGCCACCAGGAACGCCGCCACCGCCAGGCGCAGGGCCTGGTCGCCGAGCAGGACGCCGTGGAACACGTCGGCGCACAACCCCATCAGGAAAGCCAGGCCGAGCGGCACGCTGCCCGGCACTTCCAGCACCCAGTACGCGATCACCAGGATCGGCCAGTACGGCTTGAACGGCTCCAGCGCATCCGGCAGCGGCAACAGCGGCAGGAACAGCGACAGCAGCAGGCTGCCGGCGAACAGCCATTGGCGGGCGCGGCGGCGGTTCACGGCGCGTCCTCCCGTGCGGCCTGCACTTCCGGCGATGCCAGCGACACCGGCGGACCCGCGGACTGCGCCGGCGCCGGCGGGCCGACCGGCGGCGCCAGGTCGCGCAGCAGCAGCACGTTGCTGCTGTGTGCCAGGTGCGCCGCGGGCCGGGCCACGGCCTTGAGGAACATGCCCGAGGCATCCGGTTCGACCGACACGATCCGTCCCACCGGAAACCCCGGCGGATAACGCCCGCCGAGGCCGGAAGTCAGCAGCTCGTCACCCGCGCGCACGTCCGCCGACACCGGGATGTTGGGCAGCACCAGCCGGTCGCCCAGGCGCATCCCGTGCGCCACGGTGCGTTGGCCGCTGCGCTCGATCACCACCGGCACGGCCGAATCGGGGTCGGTCACCAGCATCGCCACGCAGGTATCGGGCATCACCTCCACCACCTGGCCCATGATGCCGTCGGCGTCGATCACCACCTGCCCGGGCGTCACGCCCTGGCGCGCCCCGACGTTGAGCATGATGCGGTGCCGGTAGGGCCCGAGGTCGACGTCGATCAGGCGCGCCAGTTGCACCTTCATCTCCAGCGATTGCCGGGTTTCCAGCAACTGCTTGAGCTTGTGGTTCTGCTTGGCCACCGCCGCCATGCGGTTCAGGCGCGCGTTGGCCAGCATCAGGTCCTGGCGCAGGCGCTGGTTGTCCGCCGTCAGCTTCTTGCGGCTGGCGAAGGCCACCCGTGCCGATTCGATCGCCCGTGACGGCAGTCCCGCCAGCTTGTACACCGGCTCCACCACGACCGCGGCGGTGTAGCGGATGCGCGACAGCCAATGGCCGCGGTAGTCGACCACCATCAGCACGCAGGCCAGGGCCAGGTAGACGATCAGGCGCAGGGTTCCGGCCATCGAGGCCGAGAACAGCGTCGAATTTGCGTCGCGTGTCAACGCCATGCCTGTTCCGCCACCACGACCGGATGCCGCCGCGACCGACCCGCCCCGGACGCCCACGCGCGCATATCCGCGCGGGCCGGGCGGATTCGATCACCGATGACCACCGGCCGTCATTCGCCAGCGAAGAAGTCGCTGCCGTGCTGATCGATCAATTCCAGCGCCTTGCCGCCGCCGCGGGCCACGCAGGTCAGGGGATCGTCCGCCACCTGCACGTGCAGGCCGGTTTCTTCCGAGACCAGGCGATCCAGGTCGCGCAACAAGGCACCGCCACCGGTCAACACGATACCGCGTTCGGCCACGTCCGAAC
>CAZBZD010000092.1:0-7619 GCA_964496295.1 uncultured Rhodanobacteraceae bacterium
GCTGTCGCATGCGCGGCCGGGCTGCTATCATGCGCCACCTGCCCATTGCAGATCGGGGATACCTGACCATGGACTTGCCCAGTCCAGCTTCAACACGAATCTTGCCCAATATTCTGATGTGGTAATCCCGGTGGCGCGTCCCGCCGTCGGGGACGGAGCGTGCCATGACCGAAGTCGAAACCAGGAATCTGCAGGATCGCCTCGAGCGCCAGATGGCCGAGGTGAACGAACTGCTGCGCCTCGGACGGCATGACGAACTGCGCCTGCAGCTCGGCGAGCTTCATTCCGCCGACATCGCCAGCCTGCTCGAGGCCTTGCCGCTGGACGAGCGCCTGGCCGTGTGGCAATGCGTCGGCTCCGACCGCGACGGCGACATCCTGCTCGAAGTAAGCGACGCCGTGCGCGATTCGCTGATCGCCGACATGGACGATCACGAAATCCTCGCCGCGGTCGAGCCGATGGACGCGGACGAGCTGGCCGACCTGGTCGAGGACCTGCCCACCGACGTGCTGCCCGAGCTGATGGCCAGCCTGGGCCAGCAGCAGCGCGAGCGCGTGCAGTCGGCGCTGTCGTACCCGGAGGACCAGGTCGGCGCGCTGATGGACTTCGAGATGGTCACCATCCGCGAGGACGTGACCCTGGAAGTGGTGCTGCGCTACCTGCGCCGTTTCGACGAGCTGCCGGAGCAGACCGACAAGCTGTTCGTGATCAACCACGACAACGAACTGACCGGCGTGCTGCCGCTGAACTGGCTGTTGTTGCACCAGCCCGAGAAGATGGTGGGCGAGGTGATGGCGCGCGACGTCAACACGTTTTCGCCCGAGGACGACGCCGGCGAGGCGGCCGAGGCGTTCGAGCGCTACGACCTGATTTCGGCACCGGTGGTGGATGGCGACAACCGCCTGATCGGCCGCCTGACCATCGACGTGATGGTCGACCACATCCGCGAATCCAGCGAGCAGGAAGTGCTGGAACGCGCCGGCCTGCGCGAGGAGGAAGACATCTTCGCCTCGGTCTGGTCCTCGGTGCGCAACCGCTGGGCGTGGCTGGCCCTCAACCTGTGCACGGCCTTCATCGCCTCGCGCGTGATCAGCGTGTTCGAGGGGTCGATCGAGAAGCTGGTGGTGCTGGCCACGCTGCTGCCGATCGTGGCCGGCATCGGCGGCAACTCCGGCAACCAGACCATCACCATGATCGTGCGCGCGCTGGCGTTGAAGGAGGTCGGCGTCAAGCAGGTCCGGCGGCTGTGGCGCAAGGAACTGGGCGTGGCCGTCATCAACGGCCTGGTCTGGGGCGGGGTGATCGGCATCGTCATCGCGGCCATCTACCACAGCATCGGGCTGGGCCTGCTGATGGTCGCCGCGATGGCGCTCAACCTGCTGCTCGGCGCGTTCATGGGCGTGGCCATCCCGATGACCATGGTGAAGATGGGCCGCGACCCGGCCCTGGGCTCCAGCGTGCTGATCACCGCCTGCACCGACAGCGGCGGGTTTTTCATCGTGCTGGGGCTGGCCACCCTGTTCTTGCTGCATTGACGCATGGCGATGCAGGAGCCTTTCGCCCACGGCGGTCCGCCCCTGACCGGGCGCCTGCGTGTCGCGCCCGAGGATTTCGTGGTCGAGGAAATTCTCGGCTACGCCGCGGACGGCGAGGGCGAACACGTCCTGCTGGAGGTGGAGAAACGCGGGGCCAACACGGCCTGGGTGGCTCGCGAGCTGGCGCGTTTCGCCGGCGTCAAGCCGGTGGCCGTGGGCCATGCCGGGCTCAAGGATCGCCATGCCCTGACGCGGCAGTCCTTCAGCGTGCAGTTGCCGGGGCGCGCGGAGCCGGACTGGTCGGCCTTTCCGCACGCGGAAGTGCGTGTCCTGTCGAGCGCGCGGCACCGGCGCAAGCTGAAACGGGGCGCGCTGCAGGCGAACCGTTTCGTGCTGACCGTGCGCGACGTGCAGGGCGACCGCGAGCGTGCCGAGGAGGTGCTGCAGGCGATGGCCACGCGCGGCGTCCCCCATTATTTCGGCGAACAGCGTTTCGGCCACGGCGGCGGCAACGTCGAGCGCGCCCGCGCCATGTTCGCCGGGCGACGCACGGACCGGGGCACGCGTTCGCTGCTGCTGTCGGCCGCCCGCTCGCGGATTTTCAACGACGTCCTCGCCGCGCGCGTCCGCGACGATTGCTGGGACCGGCCCGTCGAGGGCGACATCTGGTGCCTGGCCGGCTCCCGCGCCTGGTTCGGGCCCGAGCCGCCGGACGATGCCCTGCGCCGGCGCCTGGCCGATGGCGACATCCATCCGTCGGGACCGCTGTGGGGCCGCGGCGAACTGCCTACGCGCGGACAGGCGCGCCGGCTGGAGCAGGACAGCGCCGCCGCCCGGCAGGACCTGGCCGACGGCCTGGAACGGGCGGGGCTGGAACAGGACCGTCGTCCGCTGCGCCTGCAGCCGGGAGGGATGCGCTGGCAATGGCACGACGCCGCGACGCTCGAACTGGCCTTCCGGCTGCCGCCCGGCGCGTATGCGACGACGCTCGTGCGCGAGCTGGCGGGTGTCCCGCAAGCGGCGGCGATGGGCTAGAATCAACGCTTGTCGAATGACGGCGCGCGCTCCCCGCGCGCCTTCGGAAACGGATAGTCGATGCGTGTTCTCGTAAGCAACGATGATGGCGTGGACGCCCATGGCATCCACGTGCTGGCCGAGCATTTGTCCGCGGTCGGCGAAGTCACCGTGGTCGCCCCGGACCGGGACCGTTCCGGAGCCAGCAATTCCCTGACGCTGGACCAGCCCATCCGCGTGCGGCGCATGCGCGACGGCCGCTACCGCGTGCTCGGCACGCCCACCGACTGCGTGCACCTGGCGCTGTCCGGGCTGCTGGAAAACGAGCCCGACATCGTGGTGTCCGGCATCAACAATGCCGCCAACATGGGCGACGACGTGATCTATTCGGGCACGGTCTCGGCGGCCATGGAGGGGCGCTATTGCGGCTTGCCGGCCATCGCCGTGTCGCTGGTCACCCGCGAGCACCACGGCGAACACTACGACTCGGCGGCGCGTGCCGTGCGCATCCTGATGCAGCGCCTGCTGACCGATCCGCTGCCGGCCGACACCATCCTCAACGTCAACGTGCCCGATCTTGCGTGGCACGACATCAAGGGTTTCGAGGTCACGCGCCTGGGCCGGCGCCACCGTTCCGAGCCCTGCATCCGGCAGACCGACCCGCGCGGCCGCGCGATGTGGTGGATCGGCCCGGTCGGCGCCGTCGACGACGCCGGCCCCGGTACCGACTTCGACGCCGTGCGCCGCGGTTTCATCTCCATCACGCCGCTGCACGTGGACCTCACGCGGTTCAAGGCGCTGGACAAGGTCAGCAGCTGGACCCGGGCCATGTCCGGCACCATGGACGCCGGCATGGAGGGCATCGCGTGAGCGTGTTCGCCTTGCCGAAATCGGCTTTGCGCGGGGAAGGCATGACCTCGCAGCGCGCCCGCGACCGCCTGGCCATGCAGTTGCGCGACGAGGGCATCCGCGACCTGCGCGTGCTGGAAGCCATCCGGCGCACGCCGCGGCATTTCTTCATCGACGAGGCGCTGGCCTCGCGCGCCTACGAAAACACCGCGCTGCCGATCGGCCACGGCCAGACCATCTCGCAGCCGTGGGTGGTGGCGCGCATGAGCGAGGCGCTGCTGGAGCACGGCACGCCCGACAGGGTGCTGGAAATCGGCACCGGCTCGGGTTACCAGGCGACGGTGCTGTCGATGCTGGTGCCGCAGGTGTACACGGTCGAGCGCATCGAGGAACTGCTGCGCCAGGCGCGCCGCCGCTTCCGCCAGATCGGCGTGGAGAACCTGCGCTCGCGCCACGACGACGGCCGCCTCGGCTGGCCCGACGAAGCCCCCTTCGACGCCATCATCCTGACCGCCGCGGGCGAGGGCATCCCGCGCCAGATGGGCGAGCAGCTCGCGCCGGGCGGGGTGCTGGTGGCCCCGGTGGGCCCGGCCCGCAAGCAGGCGCTGGTGCGCCTGCGCAAGCTCGAGGACGGCACGCTGGAAAGCGAGAACCTGGGCGCCGTCAGCTTCGTGCCGTTGCTGGGCGGATTGGCCTGAATGGCGTTCCCCGATGTTCCGGTTCCCCTTGGTGTTGCAGGAGCGCATCTGATGCGCGATGGCCTCGGCCTTCGAACGAGCCTTGAGGCTGCCGCGCATGAAATGCGCTCCTGCGGGGCACCCCGAAAAACCGCCTGCTCACACAGCCGTCACCCGTTTCAGCCGAAAACCGTCCCGTTCGTGGCGATGCTTCGACGGGCTCGGCACGGGGTACGCTGCACGCATCGAACCATGAACGGCGCGGGAAACCCGGGGTCTGCCCTTCGGTACCTCAGGACGAACGGACTTCGTTTATGGCATTCGTAACCGTGGAACACCTTTGTTTGCGGTTTTTCGAGGTGCCCTGCAGGGATGACGCGGTGCTCGGGAGGCGGTGCTGATGCGCCTGTTCGGCCCCCTCTACGAGCGCGCGCTGGTGTGGTCGGCCCGGCCGCGCGCGGTGTGGTACCTGGCCGGGCTGAGCTTCATCGAGGCCTTCATCTTCCCGATCCCGCCGGAAGTGATGCTGGCGCCGATGGCCCTGGCCCGGCCGCGCAAGGCGTTCCATTACGCGCACGTGAGCCTGCTGTTTTCCCTGCTCGGCTCGCTGGTGGGATACGCGCTGGGACACTACGCTTTCCAGGCCCTGTCGCCGCTGCTGGCGCAGATGCATCTGCTGGCGCCGATCCAGCAGGGCGTGGACAGCCTGCGCCAGGAGATCAACACGCACTGGTGGAGCCTGATGCTGGTGCTGATCCTGGCCGCGCTGCAGCCGGTGGTGCCGATGAAGTTCGTGACCTGGGCATCGGGCATCGTGGGTGTTCCGCTGCCGGCGTTCCTCGTCTGCATGGCCATCGGCCGCGCCAAGCGGGTGTACCTGCTGGCCCTGCTGATCCGCCTGTTCGGCCAGCGCGCCGAGGAAATCATGCACAGGCACATCGAGCGTTTCGGCTGGATCGTGCTGGTGTTGCTGGCGGGCCTCGGCGTGTGGTGGTTCGCCTGGCGATGAAAACGGACGGGAGTCTGGGTATGCTTGGAATCATGCTTGCACAATCACGAGTTCGCGCTTGCCTGGCCACCACCACGGTGGTCGTCCTGATGGCCGGGTGTGGAGCGGTGCCGCCGCTGCATCGTTCGGTAGTCGTCGAAACCAACAGTGCCGGCGTTCCCGTGCACGCCAGCGGCAAGGTCGCCGACAACCGCTACACGGTGGTCCGCGGCGACACCCTGTACAGCATCGCGTTCCGCGCCAACGTGGATTTCCACCAGCTGGCGCGCTGGAACGGCATCAGCGCGCCTTACGTCATCCATCCGGGCCAGGTGCTGCGGCTGACGCGACCCGCCGACATGCCGGCCCGGGCGGCGCAGGTGCCGGTGTTCCACACGGTCACGACGGACGAGAAACCGTCCGGCGAGCCGGCGCCGGTGTTCCAGACCGTGCCGTCGACCCCGCCGGCCACCGCGACCGTTCCGCCGGCAACGACGACATCGACCACGGCGGCCACCGCGGCCGCGGCACCGGCCGTCGCCGCCTCGACGGTGGTGGCGGTGGCCGGCAAGACGCCCGTGGCGACGCCGCAAGCGCAAGCCGGGACCAGCGGCAACGAGCCGGCGCCCGACGTGCCTTCCGGCGCCACGCGTGAAGTCAGCGGCATCCGCTGGCGCTGGCCGGCCGCCGGCAGCGTGTCGAGCCGGTTCGATCCGTCCGCCGCTTCCCCCGGCATCATCATCACCGGCGACAAGGGCGACCCGGTGCGCGCGGCCGCCTCCGGCGTGGTCGTCTACAGCGGCAACGGCCTGGTCGGCTACGGCGAACTGGTCATCATCAAGCACAACAACGACTACCTGTCGGCCTACGGCCACAACAGCCAGCGCCTGGTCAAGGAAGGTGAGCACGTCGAGGCCGGCCAGATGATTGCCCGCATGGGTTCCACCGGCGCGCCGCGCGTCGAGCTGGAATTCCAGGTGCGCTACAAGGGCAAGCCGGTCGACCCGCTGCACTATCTCCCGTCGCGTTGAACCCGCGCAGGGTTGGCAGCCATGGACTTCGCGCAAGCGCATGTCCCGTGGCGGCGGGCCACGCGCGCCCGGCCGTCGGAGCGGACAGGCGGGATCATTCGTCCGGCAGGATGAACGCCGCCACGACGTGACGGTCCTCGCCGGCGAGGATGGCGTGCGTGCGCGCGGCGGCGGCGTTGTCCATGGGCTCGATGCCGATGCCGTGTTCCAGGAAGGCGGCCATGACCCGCGCCGGCGGGAAGACCTGGGCGCGCCCGGTGCCCAGCAGCACCACGTCCGGACGCAGTTCCAGGATCGGCCGCACGTCGTCGGGTTCGAGGGCCCCGGCATCCGTGGCCGGCCAGTCCTCGACGATGCGGTCGGCGCCGAGGATGAAGCTGCGGGTCAGCCGGTGCGCCTGTTCACCGTGCACCACGGCGATGGCGCGGGCCTCGACGTGGTGCACGTGCGGGTACCGGCCGGGGCTTTCGAGCTGCAGTTCCATGGTCAGCGCGGCAGGGCCAGCCCGGGCTTGTCGGGATTGCGGCGGAACAGGCTCACCACGTGGCCGATCTGCTGGACCAGTTCGGCGCCGGTGGCGTCGAGCAGGGCATCCAGTTGCCGCTGGCGTTCCTCGCGGTCGCCGCCGGACAGCTTCACCTTGACCAGTTCGTGATGGTCGATGGCGTGCTCCAGTTCCGCGGTCACGGCCCCGGTCACGCCCTTGTTGCCGAGCATCACCACCGGCTTGAGCTCGTGGCACAGGCCGCGCAGGTAGCGGCGCTGGCTCTGCGTCAATGCGGCACCGGCCGGTCCGGATCCGGAACCGGTGCTGCCGCCGGACGGGCGCGATGCCATGTCCGGCCCGGATGGGGAGCGCTTGGCGCGTGGTGGCGGTGTCATGGCGTTCAGGTTCGACTCGCGGCGATACGACGGCAAAGGGTATCATGGGGCCGTGGACGGCAGTTTCAGGAACCGGTTTTCATGGCCCGCAGCAAAAGCAGTTCCCGCTGGCTCCGGGAGCACTTCGACGATGCCTACGTCAAGCGCGCCCGGAACGAGGGCTGGCGCTCGCGGGCCGCTTTCAAGCTCGAGGAACTGCTCGAACGCGACCGCCTGCTGAAACCCGGCATGACCGTGGTCGACCTGGGCGCCGCGCCCGGCGGCTGGTCGCAACTGGTGCGGGCGCGCCTCGGCGACAGGGGCCGCATCATCGCCCTGGACATCCTGCCCATGCAGGGCATCGGCGGGGTCGATTTCATCGAGGGCGATTTTCGCGAGGACGACGTGCTGGAACAGCTTGAGGACATGCTCGAAGGGCGCAAGGTCGACCTTGTGCTGTCGGATATGGCCCCCAATATGAGTGGTGTGGCCGTCGCCGACCAGGCGCGGGCCATGCATCTGGCCGAACTGGCCCTGGCGTTTTCCAGGGACTGGCTGAAACCCGGAGGCGCGTTCCTGATCAAGTTGTTCCAGGGAGCGGGCTTCGACGATTACCTGCGCGACTTGCGCGCCGAGTTCGGGCGCGTCACGATGCGCAAACCCA
>CAZBZD010000093.1:0-7493 GCA_964496295.1 uncultured Rhodanobacteraceae bacterium
CGCCATCATGGAACCTCGGCGGCGGGCAGTGCCCCCTACGTTTCGTGTGCTGCCCGCGCCTCGCCCGCATGCGGCAGCGCCAGATACTCCTCGCTCTGCATCTCGATCAGGCGCGATTCGGTACGCGAGAATTCGGCGCGCAGGCGGTCGCCCTCGTACAGCTCGACGATCGGCGCCGCCGCCGACAGCACCAGCTTGACGCGGCAGTCGTAGAGCGCGTCCACCAGATGGATGAAGCGCTTGGCCGGATCGTGGTTGTCGGGCGTGAACACGGGCACGTCGGACACGACCAGCGCCGGGTAGCGGGCCGCGAGCGCGGTGTAGTCGGCGCGCGAGCGCGGGCCGTCGCAGAGGGCGTCGAAATCGAACCAGGCGATGTTGTCGGCATGCCGGCGCACGGGAACGGCGCGGCCGTGCACGTCCAGGTGGTCGCTGTCGCGGATGTCGCCGTGCGCGTAGTCCGCGAAGATGCGGCCGAGCGCGTGCGTCGCTTCGGTGCCCGGCGGGGTCTGGTAGATCGGTGCCTGTTCCAGCGCGCGCAGGCGCCAGTCGTGGCGGGAGGCCAGTTCCAGCACGCGGCAGTGTTGCTCCAGCAGCGCGATGGCCGGTTCGAAGCGTGCGCGTTGCAGTCCGTCGCGGTAGAGGTCCGCCGGTGGCGTGTTGGAGGTCGTCACCAGCACCATGTCGTGCGCGACCAGGCCGCGCAGCAGACCGTGCAGGATCATCGCGTCGCCGATGTCGTCGACCAGGAACTCGTCCAGGCACAATACGCGCGCGCGCCTGGCGATGCCGGCGGCGACTTCCGGCAGCGGGTCGCTCTTGTGCGCGAGCGCCTTGAGCGCTTCGTGCACCTCGCCCATGAACTGGTGGAAATGCCGCCGCAAGGCCATGCCGGCGGGCAGGCTGGCGACGAAAAGGTCCATCAGGAAGGTCTTGCCGCGGCCGACCGATCCCCACAGGTACAAGCCTTGCGGGACCTGCGTGTCGCGTTCGCGCAGCAGCGCGCGGAAGCGGCCGACCAGGCCGTTGCCGGGCGGTTGCCGGCGCAGCAGGGCCTGCTGCAAGGCATCGAAGGCGGCCAGTGCGTCGGCCTGGGCCGGGTCGTTTTCCCAGCGATGGGCCCGGACCCCGTCGCGATAGCGCGCGGCGGGGGAGAGCAGGGTGTCGTCGTTCAAACCTGGCGCTCCGGGGGCAGCCAGGTACGCACGGCGTTCTTGACCGCGCCGCGCAGGTCGAGCAGGCGGCGATGGAAGAAGTGGCTGGTTTCCGGCATGCGGATCAGCGTCGGCTTGTCTTCCAGGCCGTCAATCCAGTCGAACACGGCCTGCGGGTCGACGACCTCGTCGTCCTCGCCCTGGACCACCAGCCACGGGCAACCGGGCAGGGCGACGGCATCGAAATCGTAGTTGCGTCCCACCGGCGGCGCCACCGTGACCAGGGCGGCGGCACCGAGGCGCGCGGCGTTGTCCAGCGCGACGAAGCTGCCGAAGGAGAATCCGGCCAGCCACAGCGCGTCGTCGGGGCGCACCTTGCGCACCCATGCCACCACGGCGGCAAGGTCGTCGCCTTCGCCGCGGGCGTGGTCGAACGTGCCCTCGGAGGCGCCCGTGCCGCGGAAGTTGAAGCGCACCGTGGCCAGTCCCGACTCGCGCATGGCGCGTTCGAGCATCGTCACCACCTTGTTGTGCATGGTGCCGCCCTCGAGCGGGTGCGGGTGGCAGATCACGGCGGTACCTTGGCGGGCATGGCCGGCGGACGGCACGTCGGTGCCCACTTCGAGCTTGCCTGCGGGGCCGTCAAGGGCGAAGCTCCGTCCCGTGTCCGGAAAGGTGTCGGGTGCCCTGGCGAGTGTGGAGTCGGTCATGCCGGTCATGATAACCAAAACGTTGGCAAGGGACCGGGGCGTCCCGAAACCATGAACTACCTGGCGCATGCCCTGCTGGCCGACGGCGATGCCGACCTGGAGGTGGGCGGCGTGCTCGGCGATTTCGTGCGCGGCCGGCCGGACCCGGCGCTGCCGGAAGGCCTGCGTGCGGGCATCCGCCTGCACCGCGCGGTGGACACCTGCACCGATGCCCACGACACGGTGGTGGCTGCGCGCCGCTTGTTCGATCCGCCGTGGCGGCGCTATGCCGGGATCCTGCTGGACGTGTGGTTCGACCATTGCCTGGCGCGCGGTTTCGGGCGCTGGTCGGCTTGCCCGCTGGATGTTTTTTCGTCGCGTCTGCGCCAGCGGCTGCTCGATCGCGCCGCGTTGCTGCCGTCGCGGATGAACCGCTTCGTCGCGTACATGCATGCGCACGACCTGCCGGCGGCCTATGCCGACACGGAAGTCATCGGGCGCGTGCTGGAAGGCATCGGCGGCCGGCTGTCGCGGCCCAATCCGCTCGATCGCGCGCTGCCGGAGCTGGTGGCCCGCGACGCCGTTCTGGCCCGCCATTTCGACGCGTTCTTCCCCGACCTGATCCGGTTTGCCGCCACATGGCGCGAACGCCATTGCGGGTAGGGCGGGCATTGCCCGCCAGAAAGCCTGCATGGGCATGGGGTTGCACGGCGGGCAGGGCCCGCCCCACGACGTTGTTCCGGGTTCCGCTATTTGACCTGCGACACCATCCACTTGACGGTGTTGGCCACCTGCTCCTTGGTCAGGGCCGGATTGCCGCCCTTGGCCGGCATGTGGTTGCCGTCGGGGCCGGTATAGCCTTCCACGGCGTGCTTGATCAGGGTGGGGATGCCCTCGGCGATGCGCGGCGCCCAGTCCGCCTTGTTGCCCACGACGGGCGCGCCGGCCACGCCGGCGGTGTGGCAGCTGGTGCACAGCTTGTTGAAGATGGTCTCGCCGTCGGTGGTGCCGCCGTAGGCCACCTTGGATGCCGCGGCCTTGGCGGCGGCGGCCTTGGCGGCCGCCATCGCGGCGCGACCGGTGTCGCCGGCGTACACTTCGGCGATCGGCGCCAGGCGCTGCTGGATGGTTCGCTCGGGATGCGGTGACTGTTTGTCCGGCTGCTGGCTGTAGATGTAGCTGGCCGCGCCGAGCAGGCAGGCGGCGAAGACGGCCAGCGCGCCGATGACCATGGAGAACTGGCGCACGAAGGCCCTGTCGGATTTGCTGATGTGACGACTCACTGCATTACCCCGTATCCTGTGCGGCCGGAAAGCTGCCGGCTCAGCCGTTGATACAAGCCGCCACGGGCGGCAGACTCCCTCGAATCGCCCGAGTATAGCCCGTCATCCCGACGGGGATAAAGTTGGCCGATCGCGGCGAAACGTCACAACTTCGGCGCCGGCGCCTGTGCCTTCAGTCATGCCCTCACCCCTGTCAACTGGCAGTGTCGCGGGGCGTTGTAGGGTCCTAAGCTGTCCATGCCCCATTCTGCGTGGGGTGCCGGCGCGGCACGCGCATGCCGCCCGGCGTCACCATCGAAAACCATCACCAGTTTCTGGAGTTTTTCCATGCCGCGTTGGAAACCCCGTTGGAAAATCGTGCTGATCATCATCGTGGTGGTCATCATCATCATTGTGGGACTGCAGGCCATGCAGGGTTCCGGGCGGAAGCGCGGCGGGCCGGGAGCGGGCAAGCAGGCGCCGGTGCCGGTGACCGTGGTGCCGGTCCGGCAGGAAAACGTGCCGGTGTACCTGAAGGCCACGGGTACCGTGCAGGCATTGCAGACCGTGACCGTGCAGCCGCAGGTCGGCGGCCGCCTGCTCAGCATCAACTTCGACGAAGGCCAGAAGGTCGAGAAGGGCGACGTGCTGGCCGAGATCGACCCGCGCACCTACCAGGCCACCTACGACCAGGCCGTGGCGCGCGTGCACAGCGACCAGGCCCAGCTGGCCACCGCGCGCGGCAACCTGGAGCGCAGCAAGAAGCTGATCGCCAAGCATTACATATCGCAGCAGGACCTCAGCACCCAGGCCAACACCGTCAAGCAGCTCGAGGCGGCGGTGGCGGCCGACAAGGCCAATGCCGAGACGGCGCGGATCAACCTGCAGTACACCAAGATCAGGGCACCGATCAGCGGCATGACCGGCCTGCGCCAGGTGGACCCGGGCAATGTGCTGACCACCAGCAGCACCGTCGTGGTGCTGACGCACGTGCAGCCGATCAACGTGATGTTCGCGCTGCCGGCCGAGGACCTGGACCGCGTGCGCGCGGCGCAGGCGGACTCGCCCCTGCCGGTGGCGGCAATGGACAAGGTCGATGCGCATGTCCTGGCCGCCGACGGCGTGCTCAAGGTCATCGACAACCGCATCGACCCGGACAGCGGCACGTTCACCCTGAAGGCGCAGTTCCCGAACACGCATACGGAACTGTGGCCGGGCCAGTTCGTCAACGTGCGCATGAAGGTCGACACGGTGGAGGGCGGACTGGTCGTTCCCACCCAGGCGATCCAGCGCGGTCCCGACGGCGATTACGTGTACCTGCTGCAGAAGGACGACACGGTCAAGATGCAGCCCGTCACCGTGACCGGCAACGCCGACGACACGCACGTGCTGGTCGACAAGGGCCTGGCGCCCGGCGACAAGGTGGTCACCGAGGGCCAGTTCCGTCTCAAGCCGGGCAGCAAGGTCAGGCCGCTCAAGCCGGGCGAAGTGCCGGCGCCGGCGGTGTCGGTGCCGGACAAGGCCAAGGCGGCGAAGGCCGGCAAGGGCGAAGCGCAGGCATCGCACGAGTAGGCGGCAAACCGCTTCGGGCTGCCGACGGCAGCATTGATTCCCCCTTTTTCATCCAGGAACCCGCGCGTGGGCATCTCGACACTTTTCATCCGCCGACCGATCGCCACCTCGCTGCTGATGGCGGCGGTGCTGCTGCTGGGCATCCTGGGCTACCGCCAGTTGCCGGTGTCGGCGCTGCCCAACGTGTCCGCGCCGACGCTGGTGGTGACCACCAAGTACCCCGGCGCCAGCGCGCAGACCGTGGCGACCCTGGTGACCACGCCGCTGGAACGCCAGCTGGGGCAGATTTCCGGCATCACCATGATGAGCTCGGACTCCTCGGCCGGCCTGTCCACCATCGTGCTCAGCTTTTCCATGGACCACGACATCGACGTGGCCGCGCAGGACGTGCAGTCGGCGCTGCGCTCGGCGAGGCTGCCCGGGTCGCTGCCGTATCCGCCGGTGTACAACCGCGTCAATCCGGCCGACGCGCCGATCCTGACCCTGGTGATGACTTCCGACGCCTTGCCGTTGCGCGAGGTCAACCGCTACGCCGACTCGATCCTGGCGCAGAAGCTCTCGCAGGTGGCCGGCGTGGGCCTGGTCTCGATCGCCGGCGACGTGCGCCCGGCGGTGCGCGTGCAGGTCAACCCGGCCAAGCTGGGCAACATGGGCCTGACCATGGAGGACGTGCGCAGCGCGCTCACCCGGGCCAACGTCAACGCCGCCAAGGGCACGCTCAACGGCGCGGTGCGCACCTATTCCATCGGCACCAACGACCAGCTTTCCAGCGCCGCCGAGTACGCCGACACCATCATCAGCTACAAGGACGGCTCGCCGGTCTACCTCAAGGACGTGGCCGACGTCATCGACGGCGTGGAAAACAACCGGCTGGCGGCCTGGGCCAACGGCGAGTCGGCAGTGCTGCTGGACATCCGCCGCCAGCCGGGCGCCAACATCATCCAGACGGTGGAGAACATCCGCAACATCCTGCCGCAGTTGCGCAGCGTGCTGCCCGAGTCGGTGCACCTGGACGTCTTTTCCGACCGCACCGTGACCATCCGGGCCTCGGTGCACGACGTGCAGTTCACCCTGATCCTGACCGTGATCCTGGTGGTAGCGGTGATCTTCGTGTTCCTCCGGCGCCTGTGGGCCACGATCATCCCCTCGGTCGCGGTGCCGCTGTCGCTGATGGGCACGTTCGGGGTGATGGCGTTCACGGGCATGTCGCTGGACAACCTGTCGCTGATGGCGCTGACGGTGGCCACGGGCTTCGTGGTGGACGACGCGATCGTGATGATCGAGAACATCGTGCGCTACATCGAGCAGGGCAAGAGCGGCAAGGAGGCGGCCGAGGTCGGCGCGCGCGAAATCGGCTTCACCGTGGTCTCGCTGACGGTGTCGCTGATCGCGGTGTTCCTGCCGCTGCTGCTGATGCCGGGCGTCACCGGGCGCCTGTTCCACGAATTCGCCTGGGTGCTGTCGATCGCCGTGGCGATCTCGATGCTGGTGTCGCTGACGCTGACGCCGATGATGTGCGCCTACCTGCTCAAGCCCGACCAGCTGCCCGAGGGCGACGACGCGCACGAGCGCCAGGCCGCGGACGGCAAGCGCACCTGGTGGACGCGCACGGTGGATGTCTACGCGCATTCGCTGGACTGGGTGTTCGAGCACCGCCTGCTGACCATGGGCGTGTTCGCGCTGGCGCTGGTGGTGACGGTGTGGCTGTACGTCGTGATCCCGAAGGGCCTGCTGCCCGAGCAGGACACCGGCCTGATCACCGGCGTGGTGCGGGCCGACGACAACATCGCCTTCGACGCGATGTCCGAGCGCATGCAGCAGGTGGCGGCCGCCGTCCGCCAGGACCCCGCGGTTTCCGGCGTGGCCGCGTTCGTCGGCACCGGCTCGATCAACCCGACCCTGAACCAGGGCCAGATTTCCATCGTGCTCAAGGACCGCGACGAGCGCGGCGACCTGCAGTCGGTGCTGGCCAGCCTGGACCGCGCCGTGGCCGGCATTCCCGGCGTGGCGCTGTACCTGAAGCCGGTGCAGGACGTCACCATGGACAACCGCGTGTCGGCCACCGAGTACCAGTACGCGATGAGCGACATCAACGCCGACGAACTGGGTGACTATGCGAGCAAGATGACCCAGGCCATGCGTGATCTTCCGCAGATCACCGACGTCAGCAACAACCTGGCCGACAAGGGCCGCGCGCTGCACCTGACCATCGACCGCGACAAGGCCAGCCGCCTGGGCGTGCCGGTGCAGACCATCGACGACACCCTCTACGACGCCTTCGGCCAGCGCCAGATCTCGACCATCTTCACCCAGCTCAACCAGTACCGCGTGGTGCTCGAGGTGGCGCCCGAGTTCCGCAACCCCGAGTCGCTGATGAACCAGCTGCGCGTGCGCAGCAACGGCAGCGGCGCGCTGACCGGCACCAATGCCACCAGCTACGGCATGCTGCAGTCGTCCAACTCCTCGACCGCCACCGGCGTGGGCCAGTCCAACACCGGCATCATCACCGGCGGCGGCGGTACCGTGCCGCTGTCGGTGCTGGCCTCGGCCGAGGTGACCAATGCACCGCTGGTGATCAGCCACCAGAACCAGTTGCCGGCGGTGACCATCGCCTTCAACCTGGCACCCGGCTATTCGCTGTCCGAAGCCATCGAGGCGATCAACCGGCTCGACGCGCAGATGGATTTTCCGCCGCAGGTGCGCGGCCAGTTCATCGGCAAGGCCGCGGAATTCGCCGGTTCCATGGGCGACGAGGTGCTGTTGCTGCTGGCCGCGATCGTGGTGATCTACATCGTGCTCGGCGTGCTGTACGAAAG
>CAZBZD010000094.1:0-7241 GCA_964496295.1 uncultured Rhodanobacteraceae bacterium
CCCCGGCCGACTTCAAGGCCTACAAGAGCCAGCGCTACCGCTGGGCCTTCGGCGCGATGCAGATCCTCAAGGGCCGCTGGGACTGGATGACCCGGCGCGGCCCGCTCTCGGTCGGCCAGCGCTTCCACTTCCTGACCGGATGGTTCAGCTGGTTCGCCGACGCGCTGCACCTGGTGTTCACCCTGATGGCGCTGGTCTGGACCGCCGGCATGATCGGCCTGCCGCAGTTCTTCAGCCTGCCGATGAAGCTGTTCCTGATCCCGGTGATCGGCTTCTTCGTGGCCAAGGCCGTGTTCGGCATCGTGCTGTACCGCGCCCGCGTGCCGTGCGGCTGGCGCGACACGATCACCGCGGCCATCGCCAGCATGGGCCTGTCGCACGCCATCGCGCGCGGCATCCTGCACGGGCTGACGCGCAAGAAGACCGCCTTCGTGGTCACCGCCAAGGGCAAGCGCCTGGGCGGGACCGGCTTTGCCGCCTTCGCCCCGGTGCGCGAGGAACTGCTGATGGCGATCGCGCTGGGCCTGGCCGTCTACGGCATGATCCGCACCTTCGGCGGCACCTACCTCGAAGGCAAGTTGTGGGTCGCCATCCTGTGCGCGCAGGCCATCCCCTACGTGTCGGCGCTGATCGGGGCCTGGGTCGCGCACCGGTCGAGCCGTTGAGGCGCCGGATCCGCCCTCGTATTCAGGCGCATTGCTTTATGCTGGCCGCGTCTGACACCTGCCCCCCACATGCACCTGCCGACACGACGCCTTTTCCTGTGGTGCCTGACCCTGGCATGGATGCCGCTGGCGGCCCGTGCCGGTGTCGTCCTGCACGTGAAGGGCCTCGACGACACGCTCAAGGCGGCAGTCGTTTCCAGCGTGCAGCTGAGCCAGTACAAGGACCGCGACGCCACCGCCGCGCAGGTGCGCCACCTGTTCGAGCAGGCGCCCGAACAGGTGCAGGCGGCGCTGCGTCCCTACGGCTACTTCGATGCCAGCGTCCACGGCCGGATCACGCAATCGGGAAAGGACTGGATCGTGACGCTGGAGGTCGTCCCGGGCGAGCCGGTCAAGGTCACGCGGATCCGCATCGACATGCCCGAGGAGGTGGCCGCGCTGCCTCCCGTGCGCCGCGCGATCCGGCGTTTCAAGCCGGCCGAGGGAGAGGTCCTTGACCAGGGCGCGTACACCGCCTCGCGCGACGCCATCCACTCGGCGCTGATCGCCCACGGCTTCCTCGACGCGAAAATGATCGAGCACCGCGTCGCCGTCACCCGTGCCGACCACAGCGCCGTGGTCGACCTGGCCTGGGACACCGGCACGCGCTACCGCTTCGGCGAGGTGCACTTCGAGGGCTCGCAATTCCGCCCGGGTTTCCTGAAGCGCTACGTGCCCTGGGAGGCCGGCGACTATTTCGACCAGAACGACCTGCTGTCCCTGCAGCAGCGCCTCAACGGCGCCGACTACTTCAGCGTGGTCAACGTCGAACCGGACCTCGAACACAAGCACGGCGACCGCGTGGACGTGGACGTCGACCTGGTGCCGGCCAAGCGCAGCATCTACACCGGCGGGCCGTTCATCGGCACCGACACCGGCTTCGGCGTCCAGCTCGGCCTCAAGCGGCGCTGGGTCAACGACCGCGGACACAAGTGGCAGCACCACCTGGTGCTGGCCCAGCGCCTGAAGATGCTGTCCACGCTGTACACGATCCCGCTGCCGGGCGGCATCGAGCGCGCGTGGAACTTCGGCGCCAATTTCCGCGAGGAAGACACCGACACCTCGCATTCGAAGACGCTGGAGCTGGTCGGCAACCAGACCTGGCTGTGGCACGGCTGGCTGGTGACCGGCGGCATGCACGTCCTGTCGGGGACGTTCACGGTGGGCCGGCGCGGCGGCGAGCCGGAAAGCACGCCCGGCATCGAGCGCGGCAACAGCACCCTGGTGTATCCGGAAATCTCGCTGGTCAAGAAGCAGGGCGACAACCCCACCTTCGTGCGCCACGGCTGGTCGCTGACCGTGGCCGCGCGCAGCACCGTGGGCAAGCTGCTGTCGGACACCGATTTTGCCCAGCTCACCGCCGACGCCAAGTGGATCGACGCCTTCAGCCGCCGCAACCGCCTGATCGTGCACGCCAGCGCCGGCATCACCCGCACGGGCGACTTCAGCGCGCTGCCGCCGCAGTTGCGCTTCTTCGCCGGCGGCAGCCGCTCCAACCGCGGCTACGGCTACCAGGCACTGGGGCCGCGCAACAGCCACGACCGCGTCATCGGCGGCACCCGCCTGCTCACCGCCGGCGTCACCGTGGAGCACTACTTCACTCCGAAATGGGGCATGGCCGCCTTCGTCGATGCCGGCAACGCCTTCGACGGCACCGACTTTCGCCCGCGCATCGGCGCCGGCCTCGGCCTGCGCTGGGTGTCGCCCGTGGGCATGATCCGGCTGGACCTGGGCACGCCGGTCCGCAATGACCGCCACAGCGGCATCCAGCTCAACATCGTGATCGGACCGGACCTGTGATGATGCACGCCTCCGCCAGACGCTGGCTCAAGCGCATCGGCATCGCCGTGGCGGTGCTCGTGGTGCTGCTGGCGATCGGGCTGTGGTGGCTGCTCGGTACCGGATCGGGCCTGCGTTTCGCCCTGGCCCGGGTGACGGCCGCCAGCGACGGACTGCTCAGCGTGCAGTCGGCGCGCGGCAGCCTGGCCGGCCCGCTGCAACTGGACGGCGTGCGCTACCACGATGTCGAAGGCGGCACCGATGCCCGCATCAAGTCGCTCAAGGCCGACCCCTCGTTGTGGGCGCTGCTGTCCGGCACCGTGCATTTCCGCACGCTTGCCGCCGACGACGTGGTGGTCGCCCTGACCACGCCCGGACATCCCGAGCCGGAGAGCAGCGAGCCGCTGTCGCTCAAGCCGCCGCTCGACATCGTGGTCGACCAGGCCAGCATCCAGGGCATCGACGTCAGCCAGGACGGCGAAGCCGTCTTCCGCGCCGACAGCCTCGACGTGGCCGGCGCCTGGACCTCGCGCGGGCTCGACCTCGAGCGGCTCAAGCTGCGTTCGCCGGACGGCCGCGCCGATCTTTCCGGGCGGCTGGCGCTGGCGCAGCCGTACAGCGGCAAGGGCAACGGCAGTTTCCACTGGACCGTGGACGACACCGTCTACGCGGGGAAACTCGCCACCACCAGCGACGGCCACGAGGCGCATCTCACGCTGGCGCTCAGCCTGCCCATGCGCGCCGAGCTGCGCGTGGACATGCAGCAAGGCGGCAAGCTGCCCTGGACGGCCAGACTGACGGTGCCGCCCTTCGATCCGCAGCCGTTGCTGGGCGATTCCTCGATCAAGCAACTGGCCGTGACGCTCGCCGGCCACGGCGACCGCACCGGCGGCACGCTCACCGGCCGCGTGGGCCTCGGCGAGGTCAGCCTCGACCTGGAGCCGCTCGAACTGCACTACGACCCGGACACGCGGAAAGTCCGGCTGGACCGACTCGTCCTGACCTCGCCGCAGATCAAGGGCAAGCTGGAAGGCCACGGCACGATCGACCTTGCGGCCCGGCCCGCGAACGCCGACCTCGCCCTCGCCTGGCGCGACGTGCTGGTGCCCGAATCCGTGGCCGGGCAGAAACTGGCCAGCGCCGGCGACGTCACCGTCCAGGGCAGCGCCGACAGCTACCGCGTCGAGGGCCGCGTGGACCTGGGACCGCCGGGCCGGATCGCGCACCTGGCACTGGACCTGGCCGGCACGCCCGCGGCGGTCACGCTGGAAACGCTTGCCGTCAAGCAGCCCGAGGGCGAGCTCGACATCCACGGCAAGCTCGATCTCAAGCCGCAACTGGCCTGGGACCTCGACGCCAAGGGCCGCGATTTCGACCCCGGCCTGATCCTGAGCGGCTGGGACGGCGCGCTGGACCTGGTCCTGTCCACCCGGGGCACGATCACGCCCGAGGGCCCGGATGCCACGCTCGACCTGGACAAGCTGGGCGGCAGCCTGCGCCAGCGCCGCCTGGCCGGCCACGGCAAGTTGCACCTCATGCCCAATCGCGTGGTCAATGGCAAGCTGTGGCTGTCCTCGGGCGACAGCCGCATCCGGCTCGACGCCCGCGGCACGCAAAGCAACCACGCCGACCTCGCGCTCGGCATCGTCTCGCTCAACGACTGGCTGCCCGACGCCAGCGGCGCGCTGCACGGCAACATCCTGGTCACCGGGCTGTGGCCGAAGCTGGCGGTCAAGGGACACGTGTACGGGCAGCAACTGGCACTGTCCGGCCGCAAGGTCGGCAAGCTCGATCTCAGCGTCGACGTGCCCGACCTGAGCCACCCCGGCGGCAAGCTGACCATGCAGGCCGGGCACGTCATGCTCGGCAGCCTGATGTTCGAGTCGGTGACCCTGCGCGGCAGCGGCGACGCGGCCCGCCACCAAGTGCATCTCGAGGCCACGGGGCAACCGCTGTCGCTGCGGCTGGCGCTCACCGGCAGCATGCCGGACAAGGCCTGGAACGGCACCCTGTCGACCCTGGACCTGGAATTCCGGGGCCTGCCGCCGTGGCGCCTCCGGGCGCCGTCGCAACTGGCGTGGAACCAGGGCCGGGCCAGCATCTCGCAGACCTGCCTGACGGCCGGCGAGCCCACGCTGTGCCTGAGCGCGAAACAGGCCCGCGACGGCGCGCTGGATGCCGACTACACGCTGCATGCATTCCCGCTCGCCCTGGTCGCCACGCTGGCCGGCGAAGGCCTGCCCCTGCGCGCCGAAGGCGTGATCGACGGCCAGGGCAGGATCCACCGCGACGCCGCCGGCGCCCTGAGCGGCCAGGCCACGCTCGTCTCGTCCGCCGGCAAGATCAGCTACACCGATCGCCCCGACCTGCCGTTGCTGGCCTACCACGACTTCAACGTCAAGGCGACGCTGGCCCCGGACAACCAGCACGTCACCCTGTCCGCCCTGCTCGACCGCGGCGGCTACCTGCGCGGCGCCGTCAGCCTCGCCGGCCGGCAACAGGCATTGTCCGGCCAGGTGACGATGCGCATGGACAGCCTCGCCCCCGTCGAGCTTTTCACCAGCGCCCTGGCCAACGTCAAGGGGCACCTGGACGGCGACTTCCGTCTCGGCGGCACGCTGGACCAGCCGGCCGTCACCGGCAACGCGACCCTGGAGGACTTTGCCGCCGAAGTGCCGAGCGTGGGCCTGAAACTGCACGACGGACACATCCGGGTGGCGGCCGCCGGCGACGGCCGCATGCACATCGACGGCCAGGTGGGCTCCGGCGAAGGCACGCTGCAGGTGGGCGGCACCCTCGGCACCGGCCCGCAAGGCGGCATGCACCTCACGCTCAAGGGCAGCCGGGTCCTGGCCGCCGACATCCCCGCGGCGCGGGTGACGGTGTCACCCGACCTGACCATCGAGCGCAACGCCGAGGGCCTGCACCTGACCGGCATGCTCGGCGTCGACAAGGCGCGCGTCGAGCTGGAAAAACTGCCCGGCGCCGGCGCCACCCAGGCCTCCCCCGACGTCGTCGTGGTCGACGACGACAAGAAGGAGGAACGGGAAGCCGCCATGCCTGTCCGCGCCGACATCACGGTCGACCTCGGCGACCAGACGCACCTGATCGGCTACGGCCTGGACGGCCACGTCAGCGGCCGGCTGAACGTGCACCAGGCACCGGGCAAGGCCGTCACCGGGCGCGGCCAGATCATCATCAACGGCACCTACCAGGCCTACGGGCAGGACCTCGCCATCAAGCAGGGCCGCCTGCTGTTCGCCTCCACGCCCATCGACAACCCCGGGCTGGACATCCGCGCCGTCCGCGAGCTGCATCCCAACGCCACCATCAGCGACGGCGAAGTGGTGGGACTGCAGATCTCGGGCACCGCAAGACGCCCGGTGATGACGGTGTTTTCCAACCCGCCCATGGAACAATCCGACGCCCTGTCCTACCTCATCACCGGCAAGCCGCTGTCGCAGGTCAAGGGCGGCGAGGGCAACATGGTCAACGCCGCCGCCCAGGCCCTGGGCTCGGCCACCGGCGACCTGCTGGCCAAGGGCATCGGCGCCAAGCTCGGCATCGACGCCGGCGTGTCCAACAGCGCGGCCCTCGGCACCGCCGCCTTCACCGTCGGCAAGTACCTCTCGCCGCGCCTGTACCTGAGCTACGGCGTCGGCCTGTTCGACCCCGGCCAGGTCATCACCCTGCGCTACATCCTCAGCCGGCGCTGGAACTTCGAGGCCGAGCAGGCCACCGACTTCAGCCGCGCCAGCTTCAACTACCGCATCGAGAAGTAGGGCGGGCACTGCCCGCCGGACAAGCCCCGTGCACGTACCGGCATTCCATGGCGGGCAGTGCCCGCCCTACCCGTCTTTTTGCACTTCTCACTTCCCGTCGCCCGCGCTATGGTGGGGAGTCCCATTTCCACGGAGCCGTGCCATGCAACACCGTCGCTGGATTCTCGCCACTGCCATCGTATGCGCCCTGGGCGCGTGCTCTTCCCAGTCCAACAACCCGCAGGCTCCCGCCGTGTCGGCGTCCTCGGCCGTCGAAGGCGGTACGGCACCGGCACCGGCGGCCACCGCGCCGGTCAGCGGCGTGGACATGAGCGCCATCGACAAGTCGGTCAAGCCGGGCGACAACTTCTTCATGTACGCCAACGGCACCTGGTACAAGAACGCGAAGATTCCGGCCGACCGTTCCAGCGTGGGCACCTTCCTGACGGTCTACAAGCGCACGCAACAACGCATCACCGACCTCATCAAGCATGCCGCCGACAGTCACCCGGCCCCCGGCAGCGACGCGGCGAAGATCGCCGACTACTACGCCGCCTTCATGGACACCCAGGCGATCGAGAAGCACGGCCTGAAACCGTTGCAGCCCGAACTCGACGCCATCGACGGTATCGCCTCGCGCAAAGATCTGGCCAAGGTCCTCGGCAGCCGCCTGCGCCAGGACGTCGACCCGATCAACGCCACCGACTTCCACACCGACAACCTGTTCGGGCTGTTCGTGGCCCAGGGCCTGACCGATCCGTCGCACAACATCGCCTACCTGCTGCAGGGCGGCCTTGCCATGCCCAGCCGCGACTACTACCTGTCCGACGACAAGACCATGGCCGGCTACCGCGACAAGTACAAGACCTACATCGCGGCCATTCTCGAGCAGGCCGGCGTCAAGGACGCCGATGCCGCCGCCAAGCGCGTGTTCGACCTGGAGATGAAGATCGCCAAGGCCCAGGAAACCCTGGTCGAAAGCCAGAACGTGCACAAG
>CAZBZD010000095.1:0-7096 GCA_964496295.1 uncultured Rhodanobacteraceae bacterium
GGGCTGCCGGTGCTGACCACCAACTGCTCCAACAACTACGGCCCGTACCAGTTTCCCGAAAAACTGATTCCGCTGGTGCTGCACAAGGCGCTGGCCGGCGAGGCACTGCCGGTCTACGGCGACGGCAGGAACATCCGCGACTGGCTGTACGTGGGCGACCACTGTGCCGCCATCCGTCGCGTGCTCGAGGCCGGCCGCATCGGCGAAACCTACAACGTCGGCGGCAACGCCGAGCGCGAGAACCTGACCGTGGTGAAGACCCTGTGCGCGCTGCTCGACGCGCGCCGGCCGCTGGCCGACGGCAAGCCGCGCGAGTCGCTGATCACCTTCGTCGCCGACCGCCCCGGCCACGATCGCCGTTACGCCATCGACGCCTCCAAGCTCGAACGCGAGCTGGGCTGGGCACCCACCGAAAGCTTCGACTCGGGCATGGCGCGCACCGTGGACTGGTATCTTGAGCACCAGCCGTGGGTCGAGCGCGTGCTCGACGGCAGCTATCGTCTCGAACGCCTCGGCGCGTAGGGCGGGCATGGCCCGCCGCATGCAACCCGATACGTGGAACGATGGCGGGCCATGCCCGCCCTACCCGTGCAAACGATGATCTGGGACATGACATGACCACTACCAAGGGCATCATTCTCGCCGGCGGCTCAGGCACCCGGCTGTATCCGCTGACCCAGGCGGTCAGCAAGCAGCTGCTGCCGGTGTACGACAAGCCGATGATCTACTACCCGCTGGCCACGCTGATGCTGGCCGGCATCCGCGAAGTGCTGGTCATCAACACCCCGCACGAGCAGGCCCTGTTCCAGCGCCTGCTGGGTGACGGCTCGCAGTGGGGCATCGACATCCAGTATGCCGTGCAGCCCTCGCCGGACGGCCTGGCGCAGGCCTTCGTGATCGGTCGCGACTTCGTCGACGGCCAGCCCAGCTGCCTGATCCTCGGCGACAACCTGTTCTACGGCCACGGCCTGACCGACCTGCTCAAGCGCGCCGCCGCGCGCGAACACGGCGCCACCGTGTTCGGCTACTACGTCACCGACCCGGAGCGCTACGGCGTGGCCGAGTTCGACGCCGACGGCCGTGTCGTCGGGCTGGAGGAAAAACCGGCCGAGCCCAAGTCCAACTACGCCGTCACCGGCCTGTACTTCTACGACGGCCGCGCCTGCGATTTCGCCGCCGACCTCGCGCCCTCGCCGCGCGGCGAACTGGAAATCACCGACCTCAACCGCTGCTATCTCGACGACCGCTCGCTGATGCTCGAACAGCTCGGCCGCGGCTACGCGTGGCTGGACACCGGCACCCATGACTCCATGGTCGACGCCTCCAACTACATCGCCACCATCGAAAGCCGCCAGGGCCTCAAGGTCTGCTGCCCGGAGGAAATCGCCTACCTCAACGGCTGGATCGACGCCGAGGCCGTGCTGAAACAGGCCGAGCCGCTGGCCAAGACCGGCTACGGCCGCTACCTGAAGCGCCTGGTGCGCGAAGGCGTGGCGCCATGAAGCGCATCGACACCGACCTGCCCGGCGTGTACGTGCTCGAGCCGCGCGTGTTCGGCGACGAGCGCGGCTTCTTCTACGAAAGCTACAACGCCGCCCGCTTCGCCGAACTGGGCATCGACGCCACGTTCGTGCAATCCAACGTCTCGCGCTCGGCACGCGGCGTGCTGCGCGGCCTGCACTACCAGTGGCCGAATCCGCAGGGCAAGCTGGTCAGCGTGCTCGAGGGCGAGGTCTACGACGTGGCCGTGGACATCCGCCACGGCTCGCCCACCTTCGGGCGCTGGGCCGCCGCCGTGCTGAGTGCCGACAACAAGCGCCACTTCTGGGTGCCCGAGGGCTTCGCGCACGGCTTCTGCGTGCTGTCGGAAGCGGCCACGTTCACCTACCAGTGCACCGCGCTCTACGACCCGGCGGCCGACGCCGGCATCCGCTGGAACGACGGCGACATCGGCGTGGACTGGCCGGTCAGCCAGCCGCGGCTTTCCGCCAAGGACGAAAAGGCCCCGTTCCTGGCCGACATCGCGCCGGAGCATCTGCCCGATTTCGCGCCATGAAGATCCTGGTCACCGGCGCCAACGGCCAGGTCGGACGCGAACTGCGGCGCGCATTGGCGCCGCTGGGCGAGGTGGTCGCCAGCAGCCGCGACGGTTGCCTTGCCGACGGCGGCCGGGGCGAAATCGCCGATCTCGCGCAACCGCGGACGCTGGGCACCCTGCTCGACCGCGTGCAACCCGACGTCATCGCCAACGCCGCCGCCTACACCGCCGTCGACCGTGCCGAAAGCGAACCCGAGCTGGCGCATCGCGTCAACGCCGAAGCCGTCGCCGCGCTGGCGCAATGGGCCGCCGCGCACGACGCGCTCATGGTGCATTATTCGACCGACTACATATTCGACGGGCAGGGCAACCGCCCATGGCGCGAAGACGACCCGGTCGCGCCGCTGGGCGTCTACGGCGCCAGCAAGCTGGCCGGCGAGCAGGCCCTGCGCGACAGCGGTGCCCCCCACTTCCTGTTCCGTACCGCCTGGGTGTACGCCGCGCACGGCCACAATTTCCTCAAGACCATGCTGCGCCTCGGCGCCGAACGCGAACGCCTCACCGTGGTCGACGACCAGCACGGCACCCCCACCCCGGCCGGCCTGATCGCCGACGTCACCGCCGAGGTCCTCCGGCAATGGCAGGCTGCCGATGCCGCCGCGCGCGCATCCCTGGCCGGCACCTGGCATCTGGTCGCCGCCGGCGACACCACCTGGTGCGGCTTCGCCCGCGCCATCATGCGCGAAGCCGCGGCCATCGGGTTGCTCGAACGCGCACCGCAGGTCGATGCCATCGGCAGCGCCGAATTTCCCACGCCGGCGCAACGCCCGGCCTGGTCGGTGCTGGATACCTCGCGCCTGCGCGAAACGTTCGGCATCGCCTTGCCGGACTGGGAGGACGCGCTGAAGTCCGTCCTGGCCGACATCCTGCACTCGCGGGGCGACTGATCCGCGCCGGTCGCGGCTAGAGTCAGAGGCTTTTTCGCCGCCGCACGGCGGCAAGAAACCCCCTTTACTCGACGTCCCCGCGGCCACCGGCCGCCGCCGGATCCAGCCGCCGTTGCCGCCGCCGGTCGCGCCGGTCGCGCCAGCGCTTCGCCAGGCAGGAAAAGATGAGGTAAAGCGACGGCGTGCTGAGCAACGTCATCGCCTGCGACACGATCAGGCCGCCGATCAGGGCGATGCCCAGCGGGCGCCGGAGTTCCGCGCCGGTGCCGATGCCGATGGCCAGCGGCAGGGCGGCCAGGATCGCCACCATGGTGGTCATCATGATCGGCCGGAAACGCACGATGCAGGCTTCGCGGATGGCCTCGCGCGCCTCCATGCCGTGGCGCTGCCGGGCCAGCGCGAAGTCGATCATCATGATCGCGTTCTTCATCACCAGCCCGATCAGCAACACCAGCGCCATGTCCGCGACGATGGAAAGCTCGGTACCGGTCAGCACCAGCGCCAGCAATGCGCCGACGCCGGCCGAGGGCAGCGTGGACAGGATCGTGACCGGGTGGACCAGGCTTTCGTACAGCATGCCCAGCACGATGTAGACGGCGAAGATGGCGCCGAGCAGCAGCAACGGCATGGTCGACATGGATTCCCTGAAATGCCGGAAGCTGCTGCCGAAGTCCGCGTGGATGCCTGTCGGCAGGCGCATCATGTCGACGGTTTCGCGGATCGACTTCATGGCTTCGCCGAGGCTGGCGCCCGGTGCCAGGTTGAAGCTCACGTCCATGGTGGTGAACTGGTCTTCGTGCTGGATGGACATCGGCGCCAGGCCGGGTTCCTGGTGCGCGATCGCCGAGATCGGCACCATGCCGCCGCGGTCGGTCCTGACGTAGACATGGTTCAGCGCCTCCGGCGTGCCCGACTGTTCCGGCAGCGCCCTCATCACCACGCTGTACTGGTGGATGCCCGAATAGATGGTGGAAATCTGGCGCTGGCCGAAGGCGTTGTACAGCGCGTCGTCGACGTCGGCCACGCTGATGCCCAGGCGCGCGGCCTTGGCGCGGTCGACGACGATGTTCTGGCGCAGGCCGGCTTCGTCCACGTCGGTACCGACGTCGCGCAACAACGGGTTCTTCTTCAGCTGCGCCTCCAGCTTCGGCAGCCAGGCCTGCAACAGTTCGGAACTGTCGCCCTTCAATTCCACGCTGTACTGCGCCCCCTGGCTGGTGCCGCGCCCGCCGCTGGGCAGGTCCTGGTGCGCGCGCAGGCGCAGGTTGATGCCCGGATACTTCTGCGCCTTCTTCGACAGCCTGGCCAGCACCTGCTGCGTCGTTTCGCTGCGCCCGTGGCCCAGCGGCTTGAGCTGGATGCTGAACGAGCCGCTGGCGCTGCCGCGGCGCGAGCCCAGCCGCGAGCCGACGTATTCCACCGCCGGGTCGGCCAGCAGCATGCGCGTCACGCGCTTCTGGCGCTGCTTCATGTCGGCGAACGACAACGTGGTGCCGGCCGTCACGCGCCCCCACATGAGACCAGTGTCCTGCGGCGGGAAAAAGCCGGCCTTGACCAGTCCGAACAGGAAGAAAGTGACGAAAACCAGCGCCAGCGGTGTCAGCGCCATCAGCAGCGCGTGCTGCAGCGACCAGTCCAGCGCCCGCCGGTAGGTCCGCGCCATGCCGGCGTGAAACCGGTCCAGGCCCCGTCCCAGGCGCGACTTGCGCGTCTCCGGCCAGGCGCGCATGAACTGCCCGCACAGCGATGGCGTCAGCGTCAGCGACACCACCGCCGAGACGAAGATGGCGGCGATCAGCGTGACCGTGAACTCGCGGAAGAACGCGCCCATCATGCCCGGCGCGAACAGCAGCGGAATGAACACCGCGATCAGCGAAGCGGTGATCGAGACGATGGTGAAGCCGATCTCGCGCGCGCCCTGGAGCGTGGCTTCGCGGCGCGACTGGCCGGTGTCGATGTGGCGGATGATGTTCTCGATGACCACGATGGCGTCGTCGACCACGAAGCTGATGGCGATCACCAGCGCCAGCAGCGACATGTTGTCCAGCGTGTAGTCGAGGACGTACATCGCCGTGAAGGCCCCGGCCAGCGACAGCGGCACGGCGGTCGCGGCAATCAGCGTGGGCGCCAGCCGGCGCAGGAAGAACAGCATGGTCAGGATCACCATGCCGAGGCTGATCAGCAGCGTGATCTGGACCTCGTTGATCGAGGCGCGCACCGTGGGCGTGCCGTCGTAGTAGGCGGTCAGGTGCGTGCCCGGCGGCAGCAGGCTGCGCAGCGCCGGAAGTTCCGCGCGGATGCCGTCGACGGTTTCGATGACATTGGCGTCGGGACGCTTGAAGATGTCGATGCCGATCGACGGCTTGCCGTTGAAGAAGGCGGCCTGGTAAGTGTTTTCGGCGCCCTCGTAGACGTTCGCCACGTCCTTGAGGCGCACCGGGTTGCCGTTGCTGATCGCGATCACCAGGTTGGCGAAATCGTCGACCGTGTGCAGCTGGTCGTTGGCGGTCACCGCCATGGTGGTCTTGCCGCTGGACAGGAACCCCTTCGGCGAAGTGACGTTGGCCGCGCGCAGGGCATTGCGCAACTGGTTGGACGTCAGGCCCATGGCATTGAGCCGGCGCAGGTCCACGTCCACGCGGATGGACGGCTGCGCGCTGCCCGACACGTCCACCGAGGCCACGCCCGGCAGTTGCGACAGGCGCGGTTGCAGCAGCGTGTTGGCACGCGCGAACAGTTGCGACAGCGGTTGCGTGTCGGAAGTCAGCGCCAGCTGCAGCACCGGGTCGTTGTTGGGATTGGCCTTGCGGTAGGTCGGTGGCGAAGTCAGCCCCGCCGGCAAGTCCGACTGCGCGGCATTCAGCGCCGCCTGCACCTTGTTGGCCGCCTCGTTGAGGTCGACGCCGTCCTGGAACATCAGGAACACGAAGGTGCTGCCTTCGGACGAACGCGAGAACATGCGGTCCAGCCCCGGCACCTGGCCGAGATGGCGCTCCAGCGGCGCGGCCACGGTGGACGCCATGGTGCTGGCATCCGCGCCGGGCTCGTTGGCCATCACGAAAATGGCCGGGAACGACATCTGCGGCAGGGCGCTGATGCCGAGCAGCGCGTAGCAGATGGCGCCGATGGCCAGCAGGCCGGCCGCCAGCAGCGAGGTGCCGATGGGGCGTTTGATGAAGGGGGCGGCGATGTTCATTGCAGCCTGCCTTGGCCGTGTATGGCGGTGGCAGGTTGCCTGGATCGGGACCCGGGACCCGGGACCCGGGACCCGGGGGCTGCATGACTGCGCTGGCATGCAGCGCAAGATATTTGCACTTCGATTTCTTTCAGAGTCGGCTGCATCTGCACGAATACCGGGACACCGCCGACTCCGGCGCTGATTTTGCAAAGTGCAGAAACTCCGCGACCACGCCGGAGCCGTTCACCCCATGTCAGCCGGAAGCCAGCCGGAGAGCGGGTCCCGGGTCCCGGGTCCCGGGTCCCGCACAACGTAGGGCGGGCACTGCCCGCCATGGAAATTCCATGCAAGCCGATGGCGGGCAATGCCCGCCCTACCCGAGCCCGGAGGCGAACTACCCGCATCACGCCACGCCTCCGTTCTCGGCCTCCAGCCGGTGTCCGCGCCGCGCCCTCACCCAGTCGGAAAAGCGTTCCATGTACAGGTAGATCACCGGCGTGGTGTACAGCGTCACCAGCTGCGACAGCAGCAGGCCGCCGACGATGCTGACGCCCAGCGGGCGCCTGAGCTCGGCGCCGATGCCGGTGCCCAGGGCCAGCGGCAGCGCGCCGAACAGGGCCGCGAAGGTGGTCATCATGATCGGGCGGAAACGCAGCAGGCAGGCACGGCGGATGGCGTCGTGCGCGTTCATGCCGGCGTTTTTCGCCTCGATCGCGAAGTCGATCATCATGATCGCGTTCTTCTTGACGATGCCGATCAAAAGCACGATGCCGACGATGCCGTCGATCGACAGGTCCATGCCGAAGATCATCAGCGCCAGCAGCGCGCCCACGCCGGCCGGCGGCAGCGTGGAAATGATGGTCAGCGGATGGATGTAGCTTTCGTACAGCACGCCGAGCACGATGTAGATCACCACGATCGCGGCCAGCAGCA
>CAZBZD010000096.1:0-7065 GCA_964496295.1 uncultured Rhodanobacteraceae bacterium
TTTGCACTTCCGCCACAGAGCCGGACGCGATGGAAACAAAACGCGCATATTCGCGACGCGAATGCCTGGCATTTCCCTCGGCGATGTTCGATGGAACCGAAACGGCCGCACGTTGCAATTGCGAGGCCAAGCCGTAACGTTCTTCCCGAGGAAAAACCGCCGTCAATTCATATACCGAACGGGTCAACGCCATGGCTACACGCCAGACATCCAGATCACGAAAATGCGTGACGCTCATGCAACCGACCCGGAGTACGGGTCCCGGGTCCCGGGTCCCGGGTCCCGAACCGAATCACGCATCAAACCGACAAACCGATCAAACAGATAAATGATGTCATGCGGCCCCGGCGAAGCTTCCGGATGCCCCTGGAAGCAGAAGGCCGGTCGGTCGGTCAGGGCGAAGCCCTGCAGCGAGCCGTCGAACAGCGACCTGTGCGTCACGCGCACGTTGTCCGGCAGCGTGTCCGGGTCGGCGGCGAAGCCGTGGTTCTGGCTGGTGATCAGCACGCGGCCGTCGTCCAGGTCCTTGACCGGGTGGTTGGCGCCGTGGTGGCCGAATTTCATCTTGACGGTCTTCGCGCCCAGGGCCAGCGCCATCAGCTGATGGCCGAGGCAGATGCCGAACAGCGGAACGCGGGCGTCCAGGAACCGGCGGGCAGCTTCGATGGCGTAGTCGCAGGCGCCCGGGTCGCCGGGGCCGTTGGACAGGAACACGCCGTCGGGCTGCATCGCCAGCACGTCCTCGGCCGGTGTTTCGGCCGGCACCAGGTGCACGTCGCAACCACGGTCGGCCAGCAGGCGCAGGATGTTGCGCTTGACGCCGAAGTCGTAGGCCACGACCTTGAAGCGGGTATCGGAACGGGCAAATTCACCCTTGGCCAGGTCCCAGGTGCCCTCGTTCCAGCCATGCGGCTGGTCGATGCACGCCACCTTCGCCAGGTCCATGCCGTCGAGACCGGGGAAGCCCTTGGCCCTGGCCAGGGCGGCATCGGCATCCACGCTTTCGCCGGCCACGATGCAGCCGTTCTGCGCGCCCTTGTCGCGCAGGATGCGGGTCAGGCGGCGCGTGTCGATGCCGGCGATGGCGACCACGCCGTGGCGCGCCAGGTAACCGTCCAGGCTTTCCCGGCTGCGCCAGTTGCTGGCCAGGCGCGGCACGTCGCGCACGATCAGGCCGGCTGCCTGCACCCGGTCCGATTCGACGTCGACCTCGTTGCAGCCGGTGTTGCCGATGTGCGGACAGGTCAGCGTGACCAGCTGCTGCATGTAGGAAGGGTCGGTCAGGATTTCCTGGTAACCGGTCATGGCGGTGTTGAACACCACTTCGCCGACCGTTTCCCCCGGGGCGCCGACCGAATGGCCACGAAAAACGCTGCCATCTTCGAGAACAAGCAGGGCTGGAGTCATCAGGACCGCCTCACGGGTGCGACAAGACCCGCAGGCCTGACGGGCCTGGACGGGCTTGGAAAAGGGGAATCGGGCGGGTCGGTATGTTACCAAGCCGGACGCCGGCAGGGCAATACTTCGGAGCCTTGCAGCGGCCCGAAGGCCGAGTGTTGCCTTGCTGGCGTCCGGCTTGGCAAGCGAACCATCGCCGGGTGGTCCACATGAAAAGTCGCGCCCGTACAGCCCGCATCCGGTCACGCGCCATTACAATGAAGCCGTCCCCCGCCAAGATGGCCAAGATGAGCACCGTTTTCCTCGACCCCTCCCAGTTCGACCGTCCCGACACCCTGGTGTTCGAGGATCCCTTCTCGTTCATGATCGCGCACGGCATGCTGCCGGGCCGGGAGCGGCACGTGCTGGAAAAGGATTTCCCGCGCTACAACGAAGCCGGCTTTTTCCCCTACGACGAGCACGAATGCGGCCCGGCGATCCGAGCGCTGGTCGAACAGCTCACCAGCGAAGCCTGCGCCGACGCGATCGGCCGGCACCTGGGCATCGACAAGCTGGGCAGCTACCCGACCCTGGTCACGCTGTGCCGCGCCTTGAACCGCCGCCACGGCACCATCCACACCGACAGCAAGTCCAAGGTGGCCACGGCCCTGCTCTACCTCAACGAAAACTGGCCGGACACCAGCAACGGCTGCCTGCGCTTCCTGCGCAGCATCGACGACATCGACGCCGTGGTGACGCCCGAGGTCAAGCCGCTGTACGGCGAGTTCGTGGCGTTCAGGCGCGCCGACAATTCCTTCCACGGGCACCTGCCCTACGAAGGCGAGCGCCGCGTGATCCAGGTCGCCTGGCTGGTCGACGAGGAAGCGAAACTTCGCAAGACCCAGCGCGGCCGTTTTTCGCGCCTGTTCAAGAAACTGACCGGGAAGCTCGATCGCAGGCTGGGCGCCAACCGCGACCGCAGCGCCTCGCATCGCGGCTGACGCAACCGTCTCGCAGGCGCCCGCTCAGGCGCGTCGCCGCAACCAGCGGTAGCCGGCGAACAGCACCACGATCCACACCGGCAGCACGTAGACGGCCGGGCGGGTGGAATCGAGCTGCGTCATCAGGCCGAGCAGCATGAGCAGGAAGGCGATGCACAGCCAGTTCGCCCACGGATGGCCCGGCGACGGGAAGCGCAGGTCCGCCTTCGCGTGGCGCTGGCGGAACTTCAGGTGCACCAGGACGATCATCGCCCAGGTCAGCGCCGCCGCCGCCGTCGCCACGGCCATGACGCGCATGAAGGCGCCGTGCGGCACCAGGAAATTGACGATCACCACCAGGAACGTGCAGGCCGAGGAAAACGCGATCCCGACCCAGGGCACGCGATGCCGGTTCAGGCGCATGAACGCGCGCGGCGCGTTGCCCTGCTCGGCCAGGCTGTAGAGCATGCGCCCGTTGCTGTACATGCCGCTGTTGTAGACCGAAACGGAGGCCGTCAGCACCACCACGTTCAGGATGCCGGCCGCGGCCGGGATGCCGAGCTCCGAGAAGATCAGCACGAACGGGCTGCCGTCCACGCCGATCCGGTTCCACGGATAGAGCATGACCAGCACCGCCACCGCGCCGACGTAGAAGGTCAGGATGCGCCACATCACCTGGCGCACGGCACGCGGGATGCTGCGCGCGGGGTCGTCGCATTCGCCGGCCGTGATGCCGATCAGCTCGGTGCCGCCGAAGGAGAACATCACCACCACCAGCGACAGCAGCACGCCCTGCACCCCGTTGGGCATGAAACCGCCGTGGACCCAGAAATTGTCGACGCCCGCCACGTCGCCGGACGACGCGGAGACGACGAGCACCAGGCCCAGCACGATCATGCCGATGATGGCGACGATCTTGATCAGCGCCAGCCAGAACTCGAACTCGCCGAACAGCACCACCTGGAACAGGTTCACGCAGGTCACCAGCGCCCACACGGCCAGGGCCGCCGCCCAGGGCGGGAAGCCGGGGATCCAGAAATCGACGTACAGCCCGACCACCGTCAGCTCGGCCATGCTGACCAGAATGTACAGAAACCAGTAGTTCCAGCCCGAAAGGAAGCCCGCGAAACCGCCCCAGTAGCGGGCCGCGAAGTCGCTGAAGGCGCCCGCCACGGGTTCCTGCGTGGACATTTCGCCCAGCATGCGCATGATCAGGTAGATGATGCCCCCGCCGATCAGGTAGGACAGCACGATGGCCGGGCCGGCCAGCCTGATCGATTCGGCGGCACCGTAGAAAAGCCCGGTGCCGATGGCCCCGCCCAGCGCGATCAGCTGGATGTGGCGGTTCTTCAGGCTGCGCGCCAGCAATGGCTTGCTCGATTCCTGCACAACACGGTTCCCGTCGTTTCCGGCACGTGGCCGTTTCGATGCACGCGAGCCCCGCGAGGCTCCCCCTCGGAAGTGCATCCCATTGCGTTTCTACTTCAGGCGCTCGTCGAGCACTTCGCCGATACCGTACAGGCCCGCCTCGCGACCCGCCAGCCACGCGGCGGCGGTCAAGGCGCCGCGCGCGAAGATGGAGCGGTCGGTGGCGCGGTGGCCGAGCTCCACGCGCTCGCCGCGCGTGGCCAGCATGGCCGTGTGTTCGCCCACGATGTCGCCGCCGCGCACCACGGCAAAACCGATGCTGCCGGCGACGCGCTCGCCGGCGTGGCCGTGGCGGGCATGCACGGCCACGTCGTCCAGTTCCGCGCCGCGCGCCGCGGCCGCGGCCTGCCCCAGCGCCAGCGCCGTGCCCGAAGGCGCGTCCTGCTTGCGGCCGTGGTGGGCCTCGACGATTTCCAGGTCCCAGTCCGGCAGCGCGGCCGCGGCATCACGCAGCAATCGCGTCAGGACCGCCACGCCGAGGCTGAAGTTGGCCGCCCGCAGCACGGGAATGCGTCGCGCGGCGGTTTCCAGGCGCCGCTGCAGGTCGTCATCCAGGCCGGTGGTGCCGGTCACCAGCGCCACGCCGCGGCTTTCGCAATGCGCCAGCGTGTCGGCCAGGCCCGACGGGGTGCTGAAGTCGACGACCACGTCCAGCTCGCCGGCCGCTTCCCAGCCGGCGACGTAACACGGGGTTTCGGGCGTGCTCGGCGCGTGCAGCGGTTGTCCCACCAGCTCCGAATCCGCGTCGATGACGGCGCGCTCGAGCACGAAGCGCCGGTCGCCGCGCAACAGCGCGACCAGTGCGCGGCCCATGCGTCCCGAGGCGCCGTTGATGGCCAGTCGTACCTGTGACATGTCTCGTTCAAGCCGTTGCGAAACGACCATCCTACCGCGCCGCGGGCACCGCTGCACCGGCGACGCGGGGACGGTGCGTCACGCGGTCTTGCGCGAAAAGAACTTCTTCACGCCGTCCTTCCAGTTGCCCTCGCTCGGGGAGTGCTGCCTGGCGGCTTTTTCGTCCTGGAAGGTGGCTTCGAAGGCTTCCAGCAACTCGCGCTGCTCGGCGCTCAGGTGCACGGGGGTTTCCACCATGACGCGGCAGATCAGGTCGCCGGCATGGCCGCCGCGCACCGGCTTGACGCCGCGGCCGCGCAGGCGGAAGGTCTGCCCGGTCTGGGTTTCCGGCGGCACCTGGATGTCCACCTCGCCGTCCAGCGTGGGCACCTTCAGCGTGGCGCCGAGCGCGGCCTGGGCAAAGCGGATGGGCACCTCGCAGTGCAGGTCGCGGCCGTCGCGCTGGAAGACGGCGTGTTCGCGCACGTGGATTTCCACGTACAGGTCGCCGTCCATGCCGCCGGCGGGCGCGGCCTCGCCCTGTCCGGACAGGCGGATGCGGTCGCCGTTGTCGACGCCGGCCGGGATGTTCACCGAAAGGGTGCGCTTGTCCTCGACCCGGCCCTGGCCGTGGCAGCGCCCGCAGGGTTTTTCGATTTTCTGGCCGGAGCCGCCGCAGTGCGGACAGGTCTGCTGCACCGAGAAGATGCCGTTCTGCATGCGCACGCGGCCGTGGCCGCCGCAGGTGGAACAGGTGACGGTGTTGCCGTCCTCCGAACCCGTGCCCTTGCATTCGCCGCAAGCCACCAGGGTGGGAATGTCGATGTCGCGGGTGATGCCGAACACCGCCTCCTCGAGGTCGACTTCCATGATGTAGCGCAGGTCGGCGCCGCGCTGCTGGCGCGGGCCGCGGCCGCCGCCGAAGATGTCGCCGAAAATGTCGCCGAAGATGTCGCCCATGTCGGCGAAACCGGCACCGCCGCCGCCCATGCCGCCCTCGAACGCGGCATGCCCGTACTGGTCGTACATGGAACGTTTCTGCGGGTTGGACAGGACGTCGTAGGCCTCCTTGGCCTCCTTGAAGCGTTCCAGCGCCACCGGGTCGTCCGGGCAGCGGTCGGGGTGGCATTTCATCGCCACGCGGCGGAACGACTTCTTCAGCTCGATTTCGGTGACCGTGCGGGAAACCCCCAGCACCTCGTAGTAATCCCGCTTGCTCATCGTGAAACAACCTTCTCGAACCGGCGGTCGGGCACGAACCAGATGGCCGCGACCGCGGCGTACAACACACAGGACAGCCACGGCCCGACGAATGCCAGGGCGATGGCCGCCACGTACAATCCTATGGACAACTTGCCCTTGGCGTCGCTGCCGAGGGCCGCGGCCAGGGCCGAGTCACGGCCGCCGTTGCAAGCCACGATCTCGCGCTGCAGCAGCGGCCAGGCCAGCGCCGCCAGCAGCAGCACCGCGCCGTAGACCACCACCGGCACCTGCGCGAAACGGTTCTCGCTCATCCAGGCCGTGGTGAAGGGTATCAGCGAAAGCCAGAACAGCAAATGCAGGTTGGCCCACAGCACGCGCCCGTTGATGCGCGGCGTGGCCCGCATCATGTGGTGGTGGTTGTTCCAGTAGATGCCGATGTAGACGAAGCTCAGCACGTAGCTGAGCAGCACCGGCCAGACCCCCTGCAACGCGTGCCAGGTCGGCACGTGCGGCGGCTCGAGTTCGAGCACCATGATGGTGATGATCACGGCCATCACGCCATCGGTGAAAGCTTCCAGTCGCCCCGTGTCCATGTCGCGTCACCCCGTGCGGTGGCGATGCGCGCAGCCGTTGCCGGATGCGCGCATCGCGTGGCGTCACTTCTTGTCGTCGTCCTTGACCTCGGTGAACTCGGCGTCGACCACGTCGTCGGGCTGGGCCGAGCCGCCCGGCGCATCCTGGCCGGCGCTGTCGGGACCCGGCTGCGCGCCGCCCTGCTGGGCAGCGGCGAACAGGGCCTGCGCGGCCTGCTCCAGCGCCGTGGTCTTGGCCTCGATGGCGGCCTTGTCGTCGCCGTCCTTGACCTTCTTCAGCTCGGCCACGGCTTCCTCGATGCCGCCGATCGCGCTGCCCGCCTTGTCGCCGTGCTCCTTGAGCGCGGTCTCGGTGGCATGCAGCAGCTGGTCGGCCTTGTTGCGCACTTCGACCAGTTCCTGGAACTTCTTGTCTTCCTCGCGATGCGTTTCGGCATCGGCGACCATGCGCTCGATTTCCTCGTCGGACAGGCCGGAACCGGCCTTGACCTCGACCTTCTGCTCCTTGCCGGTGTCCTTGTCCTTGGCGCTTACGTGCAGGATGCCGTTGGCGTCGATGTCGAAGCTGACCTCGATCTGCGGCACGCCGCGCGGTGCGGAACGGATGCCGGCCAGGTCGAACTTGGCCAGCGACTTGTTGTACTGCGCCT
>CAZBZD010000097.1:0-6984 GCA_964496295.1 uncultured Rhodanobacteraceae bacterium
CTCGGGACTCGGGACTCGGGACTCGGGACTCGGGACTCGGGACTCGGGACTCGGGTAGGGCGGGCACTGCCCGCCATGGAAGTTTCGCGTACGCGCGGGCTTTGTCCGGAGGGCAGAAAATCTCGCATCCGTACAGGCTTTGTTCGGCGGGCAGTGCGTCCTGCGCATTCGACACGGACATGCCTGGTCCGCACGACCGGCCCGGCCGGCCGGGCCCGCGTGCCTACTTGATCACCCGCAGATGCGGCGCCCCGCGCTTGGGGGGCTTGTCGCCGCGGGCGGGCGGCTTGTCGTCGCCGCCGTCGCCGGGAGGCGGGGTTTCCGGCGGCGGCGTGCCACCGTGGTCGTCTTCGGCAAACATCATGCCCTGGCCGTTTTCCTGCGCGTAGATGGCCAGCACCGCCTGTACCGGAAAACCGACGCTCTGGCTGACGCCGCCGAAACGGGCCTTGAAGCCGATCCACTCGTTGCCGAGGTCGAGGTCCGCCACTGCCTGCATGGCGAGGTTGAGCACGACCTGGCCGTCCTTGACCGCCTGCGGCGGCACGCGCACGCCCTCGACGCCGGCGTCGACCAGCACGTAGGGCGTGAAGTGGTTGTCGCTGATCCAGTCGTAGATGGCCCGCAGCAGGTACGGACGGTTGGATGTCATGGGAACGGGCGGATGGGTGTCGTTGCTCACTCGCGCATGGCCCTTTCGGCGTCGGTCAGGCTGCGGGCAAAGCCCTGGGTGTGGAAGATGCGCTCGCCGTAGTCGACGACGGGCTTGCCTTCGCGGCCCAGGTCGATGCCCAGCATCGGCAGGCGCCAGATCACCGGCGCCACCAGGCAGTCGGTCAAACTCATTTCCGGGTTGAGGAAAAAGCGCGACACCTTGAACAGCGGCACCGAGGTCAGCAACTGCTCGCGAAGGTGCCGGCGTGCCGTGTCGGCGGCGCGGCCGCCCTCGCCGATGTCCTCGATCAACGGCAGCCAGTCGTATTCGATGCGCGCCGCGGCCAGGCGCAGGCGCGCGCGCGACAACGGGTCCACCGGCATCAGCGGCGGGTGCGGGTAACGCTCGTCCAGGTATTCGCAGACCACCGTCGTGTCGTACAGGACCATGTCGCGCTCGGCCAGCGTGGGCACGTCGCCGTACGGGTTGATTTCCAGCAGGTCCTCGGGCGGATCGGCCGAGTCGACCATTTCACGTTCGTAGGTGACGCCCTTGGCCGCCAGTATCAGCCGCACCCGGTGACACTGGATGCCTTCGGCCGTGGTGTACAGGGTCAGGACGGTGCGCGCGTTCGCGACTTGGGTCATCACGGGTCTCCCCTTCGGGACCGTTGGTGGTGCTTGAGGAAGCTCTGACTGAATCCGGCCCGGGCATCATGGCACCAGCCGAAGTCAGTGGACGTCCTTCCAGTATTCGTGCTTGAGCAGCCAGGCCAGGAACGTGAACGCGGCAAGGTACAGCAGCACCCACGGCGCCATGCCGTGGCGCTTGAGGGCCACCGGCTCGGACACGTACTCGAGGAACGCCGTGATGTCGCGGGTGGCGGCCTGGTACTGCGCCGGCGTCATGCGGCCCGGCCGCTTCAGCGTGAGCTTTTCCACCGGCGGCGGGGCACCGGCCTTTTCCGGCTCTCCGTACTCGGCCACCTGGATGCCCTGCAGCTCCCACAGCACGTTGGGCATGGAGGCATTGGGAAAGACCGTGTTGTTCCAGCCCACCGGACGCGCCGGATCGAGGTAGAACGAATTGAGGTAGCTGTAGACCCAGTCCGCGCCCTTGTTGTCCACGATCAGCGAAAGATCGGGCGGCGCCTTGCCGAACCATTGCGTGGCCTGCTCCGCCGGCATGGCCGACACCACCGGATCGTGGAACTTGGCCCCGGTGAAGTTGAGGTTGTCCATGACCTCCTGCTCGGTCAGGCCGAGGTCGCTGGCCATGCGCGAATAACGCATGAAATGCAGCGAGTGGCAGCCCGCGCAGTAGTTCATGAACAGCTTGGCGCCGCGCTGCAGGGACGCCTGGTCGTGGATGTTGGCGCCCGACTCCATCAGCTCGGGGCCGGCTTCCTCGGCCTGGACGGCTGCGGTGCCGAAAACCAGGCCAAGCGCGAGGATGGCGGAAATCAGAATTCGCTTAGTCATGCGTGGTCACCCGTTCCGGAACCGGCTTGGTCTTCTCGAAGCCGAAGAATGTGTATGCCCAGAGGAACGCGAAGAAACCGAAGTAGACCAGCACGCAGATCCGCCCGAACAGGTTCTGGATGAAGGTGACGTTGGCGTCGGGACCGAAGATCCAGACGATCACCCCGGGCACCACCTCGGCGCCGATCAGGCCGAGGCAGATGAACGACAGCGCGAACAGGGTCAGGACCACCTTGTAGCCGGTGCCGCGGTAACGCACCGACTTGACCTTGCCGCGGTCCAGCCAGGGCGTCAGGAACAGGATCACGATGGAGGCGAACATCACCACCACGCCGCCGAGCTTGCTCGGGATCATGCGCAGGATCGCGTAGAACGGCGTGAAGTACCACACCGGCTTGATCGCCTCCGGCGTCACCAGCGAGTTGGCCGGCACGAAGTTGTCGTGCTCGATGAACCAGCCGCCCAGCTTGGGCGCCATGAAGATCACGAAGGCGCAGATCAGCAGGAAGAAGCCGACCCCGAACAGGTCCTTGACCGTGTAGTAGGGATGGAACGGGATGCCGTCCTTCGGCTTGCCGCTGGCGTCCTTGACCTTCTTGATTTCCACGCCGTCGGGATTGTTGGAACCCACCTCGTGCAAGGCGGCCAGGTGCAGCACCACCAGCAGCAGCAGCACCAGCGGCAGCGCGATCACGTGCAGCGAGAAGAAGCGGTTCAAGGTGGCGTCGCCGGGCAGGAAGTTGCCCATGATCCAGGTCACCAGCGTGTCGCCGATCCACGGAATGGCGCCGAACAGCGAGATGATCACCTTGGCGCCCCAGAACGACATGTTGCCCCACGGCAGCACGTAGCCCATGAAGGCCTCGGCCATCAGCACCAGGAAGATCAGCATGCCCAGCAGCCACACCAGTTCGCGCGGCTTCTTGTACGAGCCGTACATGATGCCGCGGAACATGTGGAAGTAGATGACGATGAAGAACATCGACGCGCCGGTGGTGTGCATGTAGCGGATCAGCCAGCCCCATTCCACGTCGCGCATGATGTACTGCACGGAGATGAAGGCCTGCGACATGCCCGAGAAGCCGATTTCGGCGCTCGGCTTGTAGAACATCGCCAGGAAGATGCCGGTGAGGATCTGGTTGACCAGCACCACCAGCGCCAGCGAACCGAAGAAGTACATGAAGTTGAAGTTCTTGGGCGCGTAGTACTCGCTCATGTGCTTGCGGTACGCGGGCGCCAGTCCGGGAGCGCGCTCGTTGACCCAGCTCCCGATGCTCGAAAACACCTTGGCCATTACGCAGCCCCCTTGTTCTTCGGGTCGACACCGATCTCGACATGGGTGTCGTCAATGAAGTGGTACGGCGGGATCACCATGTTGAGCGGCGCCGGCACGCCGTCGTAGACGCGCCCGGCGATGTCGTAGCGCGACTTGTGGCACGGACACAGGAAGCCCGACTTCCAGTCCGGGTCGAACGGCTCGGGGCCGATCTTGGGCTTGAAGTCGGGCGAGCAGCCCAGATGCGTGCAGATGCCGACCATCACCAGCCATTCGGGCTTGATCGAGCGCGTGTCGTTCTTGCAGTACGGCGGCTGCTGGCTGGCCACGTCGCTGTCGGGGTCGCGCAGGCGGCTGCGCACGTCCTTGCTCGACAGCGTGGCAACCTGCGCGTCGGTGCGGTTGACCACGAAGACCGGCAACCCGCGCCACGGATACTTGACCATCTGCCCCGGCTTGATCTTGCCGATGTCGGCCGTGACCGGCGCTCCGGCCGCCTTCGAGCGGGCGCTGGGCTGCCATGACTTGATGAACGGTACGACCGCCGTCACCACACCGGCAGCACCGACCACGGCCGTGGTCGCGGTGAGGAAACGGCGTCGACCATGATCGACGGCTTCGTTCGTCATCAGGCTCTCCGAAAGTATGCCTATGTCACGTTGTCGAGTTGTCGGGCAACGCCCGGGAACGCCGTCCCGGAACCGGTTCGAGTGTAACGACCTGTCCCGAAACCGTACAATCCGGCGCTCCACGTGTACTGTTCCCGCGTGCCGCCCCGGAACCAACCGGACATTCCCCTCGCGGCACAATCCGTTTACGATACAACGCGAAAGCCGTTTTGCCACCCCTCGAGGCCTTTCCGGACCGGAAGTTGCCGGCGTGGACCATGTGGCATTTTGTCACTGCATCCGTGGTGCCGCGCCTGTCCATGGGACGTTTCCCCGCGCCGCACGCACGCCATCCGCCGATCACGCCCCGTCGCCCATGCGCCATTTCAGCCACACGCTCGCCTTCATCGCCCGCTTTGCCGTGATCGGCCTGGCGATCGCGTTCGTGGTCGGCCTGTTCTGGCCCGGCACCAGCCATCTGCTGCGCACGCGCCTGGGCCTGGCTCCCGCCGCCCCGGCCTCGACCGGCGTCGCCGCCGCGACCAGTACCGCCGGCGCCGTGCCGGCCCGCCGGGGACCGGTGTCCTATGCCGACGCCGTGGTGCATGCCGCGCCGTCGGTGGTCAACATCTATGCCAACAAGCTGGTCACCGAGCAGCCCACGCTGCCCGCGCCGCTGCGCCGCATCTTCGGCAACGTGCCCACCGGCCCGGCCTACACGCGGCGCGAACAGAGCCTGGGCTCGGGCGTGATCGTCAGTTCCGACGGCTACATCCTCACCAACAACCACGTCATCACCGGCGCGCAGAACATCCAGGTGCTGCTGTACGACGGGCGCGTGGCGCAGGCCAGGGTGGTGGGAGCCGACCCGGACACCGACCTCGCCGTGCTCAAGGTCGACGTGGACGGCCTGCCCGCCATCCGGATGGCATCCGAGCCGCCGCGCGTGGGCGACGTGGTGCTGGCCATCGGCAACCCGCTGGGCATCGGCCAGACGGTCACCATGGGCATCGTCAGCGCCATCGGCCGCCAGTTGAGCCAGGCCAACCCGGAAGCCTTCATCCAGACCGACGCCGCAATCAATTTCGGCAATTCCGGCGGCGCGCTGGTCAACGCGCACGGGCTCCTGGTCGGCATCAACACGGCCCTGCTCGGCCATGCCAGCGGCGCCGAGGGCATCAGTTTCGCCATCCCGGTCAAGACCGCCCGCTACGTGCTGCGGCAGATCATCGACACCGGCCACGTGGTGCGCAGCTGGCTGGGCATCAGCTACACCAACGTGCCGGTGCCCGCCAACAGCGGCCTGCCGGCGGCCGCGCGCGGGGTCATGGTCACCGGCGTGTATCCCGGCGGCCCGGCGGACAAGGCCGGCATCCGGCGCGGCGACATCCTGCTGATGATCGGCAAGCACAACATCGTCGACCCGGCCCACCTCTACCGCCGCGCCTCGGCCATGCCCCCCGGGACCGAGGTCGTGCTGGCCGGGGTGCGCAACGGCCAGCCCTTCCACGCCACGCTGAAGCTGGTACGACGCCCGGCGCTGGCCAGCGCGCCGAGCGCCCGCGGTTGACGCTCCCCGCGGACGCCGCCCTCCCCTACACTTGCGTCATGCGCATCTACATGCAAACCCAACCCGCCGCCGGCGAGGCGCCGCGCTACCTGCAACTGGTGCTCGAGCAGGACCTGCTGGGCGGCTGGACGCTGTACCGCGAATCGGGTACCCAGGGCGGCCGTGCCACGCTGCGGAAACAGGTCTACCTGGACCGCGACGAAGCCCTGGCCGCCTTCGAGCAGGCCCGCGACCGCCAGGTCAGGCGCGGCTACCAGGTCATGATCACCGAAGGGGTGGAGTCGCCGCATGGCCATTGAACCGAAAAACGACCGCCTGCTGCGCGCCCTGCGCCGCGAGCCGGTGGACGCCACGCCGGTGTGGATCATGCGCCAGGCCGGCCGCTACCTGCCCGAATACCGCGCCACCCGCGAGCGCGCCGGCAGCTTCATGACCCTGGCGCAGACGCCGGAACTGGCCTGCGAGGTCACGCTGCAGCCGCTGGCGCGCTTCGACCTGGACGCGGCGATCCTGTTCTCGGACATCCTCACCATTCCCGACGCCATGGGCCTGGGCCTGCATTTCGTGGCCGGCGAAGGCCCGGCCTTCGAGCGCCCGCTGCGCGACGAAGCCGCGATCCGGCAGCTGGCGGTTCCCGACATGGACGGCAAGCTGCGTTACGTCACTGACGCGGTCGCCCTGATCCGCCGCGAGCTGGACGGCCGCGTGCCGCTGATCGGCTTCGCCGGCAGCCCGTGGACGCTGGCCTGCTACATGGTCGAGGGCCACGGCTCGCGCGATTTCGCCACGGCCAAGGCACTGTGCTGGAACCGGCCCGACCTGGCCCACCACCTGCTCGACGTGCTGGCGCGCAGCGTGGCCGAATACCTCGGTGCGCAGGCCGAAGCCGGCGCGCAGGCCTTGATGATCTTCGACACCTGGGGCGGCCTGCTCTCGCCGCCGATGTTCCACACGTTCTCGCTGCATTACCTGGCGCGGGTGACCGCTCTGCTCAAGGACGACCCGCGGGCACGCGACGTGCCGGTGGTCCTGTTTTCCAAGGGCGCCGGCGCGCACTTGGAGGCCATGGCCGACACCGGCTGCGCCGCGCTCGGCGTGGACTGGACCCTCGACATCGGCGAAGCCCGCGAACGCGTGGGCAGCCGCGTCGCCCTGCAGGGCAACCTCGACCCTTCCGTGCTGCTGGCCGATACCGACACCGTCGTCCGCGAGGCCCGCGCCATCATGGATGCCTTCGGCCCGCATCCCGGCCACGTTTTCAACCTCGGCCACGGCATCACGCCCGCGGTGGACCCGGACAAGGTCGCCGCCCTGGTCGACACCGTCCACCAAGCCGGCCGCCGCACCCCGTAGGGCGGGCACTGCCCGCCGCACTGCAAGGCTCGCCGCAAGAC
>CAZBZD010000098.1:0-6873 GCA_964496295.1 uncultured Rhodanobacteraceae bacterium
CGGTGCGCCGGACCCGCGGCGACGACATCGACGCGGCCTGCGGCCAGCTCAAGGGGCAGGTCATGGACCGCACCCGCCGCCACGAACAATTCCGCAAGCAACTGGAGGGCAAGGCCCATGCGGCGTGACATTCCGTTGACCCTGTGCCTTGTCGCCGCGACGCTGGTGCTGCTGACCGGCTGCGCCACCGGCGGCGGCAGGATGCAGGGTGCCGACACCCCGCAGGAACGCGAAAACGCCGCCCAGGTCCATACCCAGCTCGGCTGGCATCTCATCCAGCAGGGCCGGCTGGAAATGGCGCTGGAAAAGCTCCAGAAGGCAGTGCAGTTCGACGCCAACTACGCACCGGCGCACACCGTGCTGGGGCTGCTGTACACGCGCATCAACCGGCCGGCCAAGGCCGAGCGCGAATATCGCCGGGCACTCCAGATCAACCCCGGGGACGGCGACACCAACAACAACCTGGGGCGCTTCCTGTGCCAGCAGGGCCGGGTCAAGGAAGGCCTGCCGTACTTCAAGAAGGCGCTTGCCGACCCGTTCTACAAGACGCGGGTCAAGGCCCTGACCAATGCCGGCGCCTGCCAGATCCGCGGCGGCCTGTACACGCAGGCCGAGGCCAGCCTGGCCAAGGCGCTGGACATCAATCCCCGTGACCCGGACGCGCTGTACCAGATGGCCAGGGCCCATTACCTGCAGGGCGACGCTTTCCGGGCCAGCGCCTACGTCCAGCGTTACCAGGCACTGGGCATTTCCAGCCCGGCGGTCCTCAAGCTGGGCTACGACATCGAAACACGACTGGGCGACGCGGAGGGCGCCCGGGATTACGCACGCCAGTTGCGCAGCAAGTTCCCGGATTCGGAACAAGCGCAGGCTCTCAACACAAAAACATCTCCATGACCCATTCAAGCATTCCCGGAACCGAAAACGATCCGGCCGGTTCCGCGCCTGCCGCGGCGGATGCCCCGGCGCCGACGGCCGAACCACTCAACCTCGCGCTGGGCCGCGAACTGCGCGCCGCCCGCGAGGCACGCAAGCTGGACATCGAGGACTGCGGCCACGCACTCAAGCTGCCCGTGCGCGTCCTCAGGAAACTGGAAGCCGGCGATTATGCCGGCATCGACCACGGCGTGTACCTGCGCAACTACCTGACCTCCTACGCCGCCTGCGTGGGCCTGCCCGAGCAGCGCGTGCGCGATGCCATCGGCGAGCTGGCTCCCGCCGAGCGCAAGCCCGAACTGGTTTCCACCGGCGGCATATCGCGCTCGCACTACCTGTGGCAGCGTTGCACCACGGCCGCCACCTACATCGTGCTGACCGCGGTCATCGTGGTGCCGCTGGTCTGGCTGGGAGTCAAGGGCGGACTGGACCGCGAGCTGACGCACCTGGAACCGCTCAACTCCGCGCCGGTGGCCCAGCCGGAAGCCCCCGAGACGGCATCCAGCCAGGCGGACGAATCGGCAACGGTGCCGACCGGCAAGCAGGAGGGCGCGCAGAGCCAGGTCGAGGAGCAGCCCCTGATGGCTTCCATGGCGCCTTTCTCCGCGCTCGACAGCGTGGACGAACTGACGCGCACGGACCGGCCCGCGCGGAAGATCGCCACGCCGCCGATGGCGGTACCCGGCACGCATACGCTCAGCATCGCGCTGACCAGGCCCTGCTGGGTGGAAGTCACGACCGCCGACGGCGAGCGCCTGGCCTACGACCTGTTCCCGGCCGGCACGCACAAGACCTGGCAAAGCACCCGTCCGTTCCGCGTGAGCATCGGCAACACCACCGGCGCCACCGTCCTGCTGGACGGCAAGCCGGTCGACCTCGCCGCCTACCAGCACGCCAACGTGGCCCACTTCCGCGTCGCCCTGGAAGACGGCCGGACCAGCGTGCAGGCCATGTAGACGGCATCCCGGCCGCGTCGCCGCCATCGCCAAGCGCCCCCGGCTCGGGTATGCTTGCGTGGATCGGGCGTGCGGCCACCCGCTGCACGTGAATTGCAAGCATCGGGGCATGCGCTGGCATGCCCCGATGGTTTCGGCTTCATACATGGTGACCATGCATGGCATATGACGATTACGAGCAGGGTGAACGCGTACAGGAATGGTTGCGCCAGAACGGCGTGGCCATCGTCGTGGGCATCGTGATCGGATTGGCGTTGATTTTCGGCTACCGCCAATGGAACAAGCATCAGGCCGGCGAGCAGGCCAAGGCCGCCGACCAGTACCGGCTGATCCAGCAGGCCGTGGACGACGGCAAGACCAGCGAAGCCGACACGCTCACCGACAGCCTGCTGAAGAACCATGCCGACAGCGCCTATGCCGTGTTCGCCGCCAACCTGCGCGCCAGGCGGCAACTGGCCACGGGCAAGGCCGGGCAGGCCGTGCAGTCGCTGAGCTGGGCCCTGAAGCATGCCGAAACCCGGCCCCTCCAGGATCTCACGCGGCTGCGCCTGGCGCGGGCCGAGCTTGCCGCCGGCAAGGCGGACCATGCCCTGGACACGCTCAAGGCCATGCCGGCGGACGCCTATGCCGGCCTGGCGGCGGAACTGCGCGGCGATGCCCATGTCAAACAGGGGCACGCCGACGAGGCGATCAAGGCCTACAAGGCCGCGATGGCAGCCTTTGATCCCGACGCGCCGCAGCAGAACATCCTGAAAATGAAAATCGACAACCTGGCGTCCCCGGCTGCCGGCAAGCCCGCATCGCACACAGCCGCCGTGGCCGCTTCGTCCAGCAGCAAGAAACAGGCCGCCTGATGAAGAAACGCATAGCCCTGACCGTCGCCGCCGCCCTGCTGGTCCTGGCGGGTTGTTCCAAGAAAAGCAACATCAAGCCCCCGCATGAACTGTCCGAGTTCGCTCCCACGGCCAGCGTGACCCAGCTGTGGGAATCGAGCGTGGGCGACGGCGCGAAAGACAGCAACATCCGCCTGCGTCCCGCCTACGCCGACGGCGTCATCTACGCCGCCAGCGTCGACGGCACCCTGCAGGCGTTCGATGCCGAGACCGGCGACACGATCTGGAAAAAGCACTCTCGCACCCACGGCTGGTTCGGCTGGGGCGACGCCGACCGCAAGGATGCCTTCTACGCCGGAGGCCCCGCCGTGGGCAACGGCCTGTTCGTGATCGGCACACTTGACGGGCACGTCTACGGGCTGGATGCCAGTAACGGCGACGAGCGCTGGAAGGCGACGGTTTCCGCGGGCGTCATTTCCGCGCCGGCCGTCGTCGGCAACCAGGTCCTCGTGCGCACCAACGACGGCAAGGTGTTCTGCCTCAACGCCGACGACGGCAGCCAGATGTGGGTCTACGACCAGAGCACGGTGCCGCTGCTCAGCCTGCGCGGCAACGGCTCGCTGCTGGTGGCCAAGGGCGTGGTGTTCTTCGGCAGCGACGACGGCCATCTGGTGGCCCTGCGCCTGGACAACGGCGACAAGCTGTGGAGCATCCCGCTGGCCAGCGGCGAAGGCCGTACCGACATCGACCGCATGGACGATGCCGACGGCACGGTCCTGCTGTCGGGCAACACGCTGTACGCCGCCGCCTACCACGGGCGCCTGACGGCGATCAACGGCCCCACCGCGCGGGTCATGTGGCGCAACGACTTTTCCACCTACGTGCCGCTGGCCATCAGCGGCAACACGCTGGTCGGCGTGGACGATGCCTCCAACGTGTGGGCCTTCGACACCACCAGCGGCAGCGACATGTGGAAGCAGGACAAGCTCGACTGGCGCTGGCTGAGCGGCCCGGCCATCCAGGGCGACTACGTCGTGGTCGGCGACCTGGAAGGCTACCTGCACTGGTTGCAGATCGGCGACGGCAAGTTTGCCGCGCGCGCGCGCCTCTCGCACGACGCCATCCGCGCCCAGCCACTGGTGGTGGGCAACACCGTCTACGTCGAGGACGTGGACGGCCACATCGGCGCCTACCGCATTTCCGGCGGCGCCAACTGATCCCGGCCTTGACCCTCCATGCTGCCCGTCGTTGCCCTGGTCGGCCGACCCAATGTCGGCAAATCGACCCTTTTCAACATCCTGACGCGCAGCCGTGACGCGCTCGTAGCCGACCTGCCGGGCGTCACCCGCGACCGCCACTACGGCATCTGCCACCTCGGCGAGCAGCCGTTCGTGGTCATCGACACCGGCGGCCTCGCGGACGAGGAAGCGGGCCTGCACGCGCTGACCGCGCGCCAGGTTCGCCTGGCGGTGGAAGAGTCCGACGTCGTGGTGCTGCTGGTCGATGCGCGCGACGGCCTGCTGCCGCGCGACCGCGACATCCTCGACGAGCTGCGGCGCACCGGCAAGCCCGTGCTGCTGGCGGTCAACAAGACCGACGGCATGGACGAGGCGACGGCCCTGGCCGAATTCGCCGTGCTCGGCTTTGCCGGCACGCTGGCCTTGTCGGCGGCGCACAACCGCGGCACCCAGTCGCTGCTCGAGGCCCTCGCGCCGCACCTGCCCGAAGACACCGAGCCCGCCGCCGACGAAGACACGGACATGGGCATCCGCGTGGCCGTCATCGGCCGTCCCAACGCCGGCAAGTCCACGCTGGTCAACCGGCTGCTGGGCGAGGACCGCCTGGTGGTGTCCGACATCGCCGGGACCACGCGCGATTCCATCCACGTGCCGCTGCAACGCGACGGCCGGCGCTACACGCTGATCGACACCGCCGGCGTCCGGCGCCGGTCGCGCGTCGACGAGGCGCTGGAAAAGGTCAGCGTCATCAAGGCCATGCAGTCCATCGCCGCGGCCCAGGTCGTGGTGGTCATGATCGACGCGCGCGAAAACCTGGCCGACCAGGACCTCACCCTGATCAGCCAGGTGCTGGAAGAGGGCAGGGCACTGGTCATCGCCTGCAACAAGTGGGACGGCATGAGCGCCTACGACCGCGACCAGTGCGAACAGGCGCTGGACCGGCGCCTGGCTTTCGTCGGCTGGGCCAGGCGGGTGTTCATTTCGGCCCTGCACGGGTCGGGGCTGCGCGAGCTGATGCGCGCCGTCAACCATGCCCACGCCGCGGCTACCCGCGAAATGACCTCCTCGCAACTCACGCGCACCCTGGAAAAAGCCTACGCCGGCTACCAGCCGCCGATGGTGCGCGGGCACACGCCCAAGCTCCGCTACGCGCATCCCGGCGGCCACAATCCGCCGACCATCGTCATCCACGGCACCCGCACCAAGCACATCGCGCCCGCCTACCGGCGTTATCTGGAAAACATCTTCCGCAAGCGTTACCGCCTCGAAGGCACGCCGGTGCGCATCGAGTTCCGCGACAGCGACAACCCCTTCGCCGGGCGTCGCAACGAGCTCACCGAAAGCCAGAAGCGCAAGCGCCAGCGCATGATCCGCAACGCCAAGAAACGCAAGCGCTGACGCCCGTCGCAGGAGCCCGCCCTGCAACAACGCGGGTTCCCGGACCGCGGATCCCGACCATGCAGGCGTTATCATGCGCGCATGAACACCGCGACCGATAGCGCCTCCCTGATCGCCGCACTGCGCCAGAGCATCGCCGAGATCGCGCCGGCGGAAGCCATGGCGCGACAGGCGCAGGGGGCCCTGCTGATCGACGTGCGCGAGGAGGCCGAACGCAACGAGGGCATGCCGGCGGACGCGCTCGGGTTGTCGCGCGGCTTCCTGGAGCTGCGCATCGCCGATGCCGAGCCCGATCGTTCGCGCGAAATCCTGACCCTGTGCGGCAGCGGCATGCGCTCGCTGCTGGCGGCCGACGCCCTGAAACGACTGGGCTACGCCAACGTCCGCTCCGTGGCCGGCGGCTTCGCGCGCTGGAAAACCGAGGGCCTGCCGGTCACGCGCGACGCGACGCTGGACGCCGACGCGAGCGAGCGTTATGCGCGCCAGCTCAAGCTGCCGAACGTGGGCCGGGAAGGGCAGGCCCGGCTGGCCGGGGCGCGCGTGGCCATGCTCGGCGCCGGCGGCCTGGGCGCGCCGGCGGCACTGTACCTGGCCGCCGCGGGCGTGGGCACGCTGACCTTGATCGACGACGATCGCGTCGAACGCTCCAACCTGCATCGCCAGGTCATCCACGCCGATGCCCGCGTCGGCATGCGCAAGACCGAGTCGGCGCGCATGACGCTGGCCGCGCTGAACCCGCGCATCACCGTGGAAACGCGCAACGAACGCCTGGGCGCTTCCAATGTCGAGGCGCTCGTGTCCGGCCACGACGTCATCTTCGACGGCGCCGACAATTTTCCCGCCCGCTACCTGCTGGCGGCGGCCAGCGTGCGCCTCGGGATTCCCATGGTCTACGGCGCGGTGGAACGCTTCAGCGGTCAGGTCAGCGTGTTCGACCCGCGCCGCGAGGATTCGCCATGCTACCGCTGCCTGTTTCCGGAGCCGCCGGCGGCCGAGGATGCGCCCAACTGCAGCGAGGCGGGCGTGCTGGGCGTGCTGCCGGGCATGATCGGCCTGCTGCAGGCATGCGAGACGCTGAAGCTGATTCTCGGCATCGGCGAACCGCTGGTCGGCCGCCTGCTGACCCTGGATGCACTGACCATGCGCATGCGCGAGTTGCGCCTGCCGCGCGATCCCGGATGCCCCGGCTGCGGCGCGCATGCCGACTTCGCGGGCTACGCCGACATCGAGCAAATCTGCCGCGGGTAGGGCGGGCACTGCGCACCATCGGGACCCGCGATGACGCGCGCACCCCGTGCCCTTTCGTGAAACCGGCCCTTCAAGGCGGGCGGTGCCCGTCCTGCGCGCTCGAACGATGATTCCGGCGCGGAGGAATGCGCGAAGTCCATGGCGAACGCGGGGCCGTTTGTGCGGAACCGCGCAAACCCGGATAATGCGCGTTTTCCCACACCTCGCCGGCCCATGACCGCACGCATCCTCGACGGCAAACGCATTTCACGGCAATTGCTGGAG
>CAZBZD010000099.1:0-6852 GCA_964496295.1 uncultured Rhodanobacteraceae bacterium
GCCGTCGTCATCATCGCCGGCCTGCGGCATTTCCGGTTCCAGCGCCATGCCGCACTTGGGACAATCGCCGGGGCCTTCCTGACGGACTTCCGGGTGCATCGGGCAGGTATACATCACGCCCGCCGGCGCCGCAGCAGGGACTGCCCCCGCACCCAGATAACGCGCGGGGTCGCCCACGAACCTGTCGCGGCAACCGGTGCTGCAGAAATGAAACGCATGGCCTTCATGCTCGGTGACGTGCGCCGGATGATCGGGATCGGTGCGCATGCCGCAGACCGGATCACGCCGGCCCTGCTCGACGTCGCGCCGGCGCGCCCTGGCCAGTACGGCGGCGGGATCGGCCTCGAACTTGCGCTGGCAGCCGTCGCTGCAGAAATACCAGGCCTTGCCCTGGTGTTCCACGCGACGACGGGTGTCGGTGGACACCGTCATGCCGCAGTTGGGGTCGATGGCCGTGTCCGAACCCTCTGCCATCGTCTTCTCGAACGTATTCATGCGCCCGTCTCCTCGTCGGGTTCGGTGCCGGACAGGGCACGCAGGATCGGACATTCGCCCAGCGGACCATGCCCGGAGCAGTTGGCAATCAGTTCCTGTAGTCCGTCGCGCATGCGCTGCAGCTGCGCGAGACGTTCGTCGACCAGAGCCAGGCGCCGCTGCGCCCGTTGCTTGACGCCTTCCACTCCATGCTCGCGATCGGTGGACAGGCTCAGCAATTCACGAATGTCCTCGAGGCTGAAGCCGAGGTCCTTGGCGCGCCGGATGAAGCGCAGGCGCGCCAAGGCGTCCGCGTCGTATTCACGATAGCCCGAGGGCCGCCGTCGAGGGGGCGACAGCAGACCTTCGCGCTCGTAATAACGGATGGTGTCGATGCTGATCCCGCATTCGCGGGCCACGGCGCCGATGCGCATGTGCTCGGAAGTCTTCATGGGCACAGGATAAACCCTGGACCTGGATCAAGAGTCAAGCACTGATGAAAGGCGCCCCGCGCCGCGTCGCCCGCCCGAGCCTGAGGATCCCTAAGCAACAGCTAAGCGGCACCGACTAGCCTCGCTGGGCGCGGACCGGCCAATGCCGCCCGGGATGCCGCGCCAGCCAGGACTGTCTTTCCAGAAACCCGAACCGATCATGTCACGACGCCTGTTCTCGCGCCTGCCAGCCCGGGGCCGCCCCCTGGTCTGGCTGGGCATCTGTTTCCTTGTCGTCTCCTTCATCGAGCGGCTGGTCCTGCTGGTGATGACCGGCCCGGGCGTCCCCGCCGACCCCCGGTATTGGCTGTATGTGTTCGGCGTGGGCCTGGGTTACGACCTGGTGACGTTCATCTACTTTGCCTGGCCGCTGGTGCTGTTTCTGTGGCTGGTACCGTCGAGACCCGGGCGCTTGGCCACATGGCTGCGCTGGCTGTTGTACGTGGTGGCGCTGGGCGCGCTCCTGGCCGCCTGTCTCGGCTTTCTGCGCTGGCATTACGACGCCAATTGGAAAACCAGCTGGCCGATACTGCTGCCGTTCCTGTTCGTGCTGCCGTGTGCCGCGTTCACCTACAGCTCGCGGGTCGGGCGATGGGCGCTGTGGTTGCTTTGCCTGGTACTGCTGTTCGTGATGCTGTTTGCCAGCGCGGCCGACATCACCTTCTGGAACGAGTTCGGCACACGCTTCAATTTCGTCGCCGTGGACTACCTCGTCTACACCAGCGAAGTGATCGGCAACATCACCGAGTCCTATCCGGTCGGGCGCTGGCTTGCCATGCTCGCCGCGGGCTCGCTGCTGGTCACGTTGCTCAGTCGCAACCGGCTGCGCACGAACGACGACACCAGCCGTTTCGGCAAGCGCTCGCTGCTGGTGGCAGGCTGGCTGGTGGCGACCGTGGCGACCCTCTACGGCGTCAACGCCGGCATGAAGAACGTCATGAACAATGCCTACGTCGACTCGCTGGCCGGCAACGGCATCTACCAGTTTTTTGCCGCATACCGGGACCAGAAACTCGACTTCCACCAGTTCTACAAGACGCTGCCCGACAACCAGGCCTATGCCATCGTGCGCAAGCTGATGCGGACGCCGACGTCGACTTTCGTCAACGACAATCCGCGCGACCTCACCCGCATCGTGCGCCATCCCGGCATCGAACAGCATCTCAACGTGGTGATCATCACGGTGGAAAGCCTGTCGGCCAGCTACATGGGCATCTTCGGCAATCCCCAGGGCCTGACGCCCTTCCTCGACCAACTGGCCGGCAAGAGCCTGTTCTTCGACCACATGTACGCCAATGGCACGCGCACGGTGCGCGGCCTGGAAGCCATCACGCTGTCGATCCCGCCGACACCCGGCAACTCGCTGATCCACCAGAAACACAACGAGGACCTGTTTTCGCTGGGCCGGGTCTTCGACCGTCACGGCTACGTGTCGGAGTTCGTCTACGGTGGCTACGGCGAGTTCGACAACATGAACTATTTTTTCGGCCACAATGGCTACATCGACATTGACCGGCGCGACATTCCACCCGGCATGACGATCCACAGCGAAAACGTCTGGGGCGTGGCCGACGAGGACCTGTACACGCTGGCCATGCAGCAGATGGACAAGATCCATGCCGAGGGCAAGCCGTTTTTCCTGCAGCTGATGACCACGTCCAACCACCGTCCCTACACCTGGCCCGAGGGACGCGTGGACATGCCCCAGGGCGAGCGCGCCGGCGCCATCAAGTACACCGACTGGGCCATCGGCGATTTCATCAAGCGCATGCGGTCCAAGCCGTACTTCAAGAACACGGTATTCGTGATCACTGCGGATCATTGTGCCCACAGTTCCGGCATCTCGCGCATACCGCTCAACCACTACCACATCCCGCTCTACATCTACTCGCCGGCACATATCGAGCCACGGGTCGTGCACCGCGTGACATCGCAGGTCGACATCGGCCCCACCTTGCTGGGACTGCTGCACTTCGACTACCGCAGCCGCTTCTTCGGCTATGACGTGCTGGACCTGCCCAGGGGCCGGGGCCGGGCGTTCCCGTCCACCTACATCAATCTCGGCTACCTGCATGGCGGACGCCTGACCATCCAGATGCCGCAGGGCAAGCTGATGCAGGTCAAACCGGATCCCGCGAATGGCACGGCGACTCCGTACAAACAGGTCGACGAGACCCTGGTGGACCAGGCCATCGCCTATTACCAGGTGGCATTCGACGAGTTCCATTCCGGGCGCATGCGCTGGCGTCCCGGCGACGCCACGCCGGTACCGGAGTTGCCGATGACCACGCCGGCCAATCCGGAAAAATGACCCGTGCCGCCCCGGCACACGGGCACGGCCACGGCGTGTCATCCGGGTACGCCCGCCAGCCCGGGTGCCGGCGACACCCGCCGGCCGATTGCATACACTGGGCACGCCATCGTTGCCGTGCACATTCATGAAGTTGCTGTTGGTCGAGGACTCCGAACGCCTGCGTCGTACCCTTCAGCGGGGCCTGACGGCCGCCGGGTTCGTGGTGGATGCGGCCAGCGACGGCGTCGAGGCCCAGGGTTATCTGCAGGCCTACGAATACGACTTGATGGTGCTGGACCTGATGTTGCCGCGACTGGACGGGCTGGGCGTTCTGGGCAACCTGGGGCACCGGCTCGAACGCCCGCGCGTGCTGGTGCTTTCCGCACGCGACCAGGTGCATGACAGGGTCGATGCGCTGAATGCCGGGGCCGACGATTACCTGGTCAAGCCCTTTGCCTTCGACGAGCTGCTGGCGCGCCTGCATGCCTTGATGCGGCGTCCCGAACACGTGCAGGTGGACCGGGTGCAAATCGGCAACCTGTGTGTCGACCAACGCTCGCGGAGCGCATCGGTGGAAGGGCGCACGTTGCCGCTCACCCCGCGCGAATTCGCCCTGCTCGCGTTGCTCACGCGCCACCGCGGTCGCGTATTCACGCGCAGCCAGATCCTCGAACGACTCGCCGGCAGTGACAGCACCGCCTCGGATCGAAGCGTCGAAGTGCTGGTGTTCGGGTTGCGCCGCAAGTTGTCCGCGGCCGGCCTCGACAACCTGGTCCAGACGCGCCGCGGCGCCGGTTACCTGGTCCCGTGAAACGCCTGTCGATTTCCACACGCATCGCCCTGCTGCTGGGGGTGACTGCGGCGCTGCTGCTGGGCGGCGTGGCACTGGTCATGGACCACATGGTCGATGCAGCGGTCGGCCGCCGCATGGACATGACATTGCTGACGCAGGCGCGGACACTGGCGTCGCTGGCCAGCGTCGGCCCCGACGGACTAGCCATGGAAGACACCTACCCGCCACGACAGCGCCTGTTCCCGGACCAGACGCTGACGTTCTGGTCGGTGCGGTGCGACGACGGCGGCACGGCAACCAGCCGCCCCCCGCCTCCGATGTACCCGCGCGGGTGGCTGCGTTTGTCCCGACGCGATCCGACGTATGCAGACATCCACGGAAAACAGCACGTGCTTCGCGCTGTCTGGTTCCGGTTTGCCGCCAATGACATCGATGCCCGCACGCCCGGCCAAACCACCGGCACGATCATCGCCTGCAGCGTGATATTCATGCATTCGCGCGACGCGATGGACGAGATCCTGTCGGTCATCGACGACATCCTGCTGTTGATCCCCCTGCTTGCCCTGCTGGCCGTGCTGCTGGTCACCCCGCTGCTGGTACGCCGCGGGCTGAAGCCGTTGGCCGCGCTGGGCGAAGCCATGCGCGACATCGGCCCGCAGGCACCCGGCAAACACCTGCATCCTGCGGGCACACGTGAACTGGAACCGTTGGTGGAGCGTTTCAATGAAGTGCTCACGCGCATGCACGAAGGGGTGGCGCGCGAACGCCAGTTTGCCGATGCCCTGTCGCATGAAACACGTACCCGCCTGGCCGAGCTGCGCACCCTGGTCGAAGTCGAGCAGCGCTATCCCGGCAGTTCCTCGTCAACCGACTTGCTCGGCGAGATCGGCAGCATCGTCGGAGAACTGCAGAACACGGTCTCCGGCCTGCTTCTGTTGACACGCCTGGATGCAGGCATCGAGGACATGAACTCGGTCAGCGTGCATCTTGCCGACGTGGTACGCAAACAACTCGAATCCCACGCCGATGGTTTGCAGCGGCGTCGACTGCGCGTGGACCACACCTCCGACGATGACGGCATCGTGCTGGTGGCCGATCGTGCGTTGCTGGACATGATCGTCGGCAACCTCTTGGGCAATGCCGTCGACTATGCGCCCGAAGGCAGCACCATCAGTATCCGCCTGCAACCTTCGGCTCTGCTCATCGACAATGATGCGGCAGACATCGACGTTGACGAGGTGAAGCGCTTTGGCCAACGATTCTGGAGCAAGCACCACGGCATCGCCAGCCACACCGGGCTGGGCCTGGCGCTGGCCGGTGCCGCCGCCCGGGCCATGCACATGAATCTGCGGTTCACGGTCGATGCGGCACACCGCCTGCACGCCACCCTGTCCTGGCCGGATGCCCGGCCATGAACCCGGAAAGCCCATGCCGGCTCGACCGTGTCGCCGTCATGCCCGGCAGCAGGACTCCGGGCACCGCGAACCGGCAACCGGAAGCTTGTCCTGCACGGGTTCGGACGTGGCAAGCCCGGGACTGCGCTGGCTGATGATCACGCTGCCGAGAATCAGCACGCCGGACACGATCATGGTCACCGGCTCGCGCAGGAACAGCCACGCCCAGGTCACGCCGAACAACGGCACCAGGTAGGTGGTGGTGGCCGCACGCGACACGCCGACGCGACCAATCAACCGGAAATAGAGTCCGCAGGCCATGCCGGTGCCGAGGACACCGGGCAACACGGCATGCATCCACGAAGTGGCCGGGATCACCGCCGATGGCCAAGTGGCCACGTCCAACGGCACGACCATCACGGCCGAGCACAGCAACGTGCCCGGGGCCACGCGCCTCCACGCGGATGGCAGCCTCAAGGTGTCGACGCAGCCGTCGCGGGCGCCCGTACGGTCATCGCCGGCGCCACGGTCACGGCCGTGGTTGCGCTGGCCGCGGCGGCCGGATGCGGCATGTCGTGCATGGCTGCGGGCACGGACGGGGCCATGCCGGCCAGCCGGCGGAAGCGCTCCACGCTCATGTGCGGCTGCTTCTGCAGGTAGGCCACCATGGCCCAGATCTTCTGGTCATCGTGTGTCTTGCCCCAGGCCGGCATGGCGGTCATCTTGATGCCGTGCTTGATGACCCAGAACGCCTCGGCCGGATCGGGCGCGAAGCGGGTCAGATCGGGCGGTCTGGGGTACAGCCCGGCGCGCAGCTCGGAGTCGTCCCTGCCCGGCGCCAGATGGCAGCCGGTGCACATGTGGGCATAGTGATGCGCGCCTTCGGCCACCAATGCCGGATCATCCAGGTCCGGCACCTCGATGGCGGCGCTGCGCGATTCGATGGAATGCTCGCGCAACTGGCCGAGCAGGTAGCGCGTGACGCCCCAGTGCGGCGAATCGGCGCCGATGTTGTAGGCGCCCGACCAGATCCATGCACCGAAGGCGATGATCACGATGATGATCAGGACGATCAAACCCTTGAGAAACTTCATGTCGAACCTCCCGGGTGGGTGCACGGTCTGGCGGCGCTGCATCGGATGATGCCCGCCATCATCATGCGTGCTGGGGGTGGCGACGTCCAGTGATGCCACAGGTGTTACACCGGCCATGCATGCGGCTTTACAATCGGCGCCTTCCCGACATCCTCTCCCCCTGCCTTCCGCGGACGTTGCCCCGTGTCGCTTTCCGTCAATACCAAGGCCTATCTGCAGGTCCACGTCTGCGTGGTCCTGTGGGGTTTCACGGCCATTTTCGGCAAATTGATCACGCTGGATGCGCTGGCCCTGGTGTGGTGGCGCATGCTGC
>CAZBZD010000100.1:0-2038 GCA_964496295.1 uncultured Rhodanobacteraceae bacterium
GCCACCTGGACCACCAGCCTGCTCGGCTTCGAGGCCTCGGCGCTGCAGTTCGACGTGGCCGCGGGCGCCTCGCTGCTGCTGGGCCTGTACGCCTTCACGCTGCCGCCGTGTCCGCCGCGCCTGGACGCCGAGCACAGCCGCACCCTGGCCGACCGCCTCGGCCTGACCGCGTTCGTGCTGTTCAAGAACCGCAACATGGCGGTGTTCTTCGTCTTCGCCATGCTGCTGGGCGCCGCGCTGCAGCTGACCAACGCCTACGGCGATGCCTTCCTCAAGGGCTTCGCCAAGCTGCCCGAGTACGCCGACCTGTTCACGGTGAAGCATTCGGCCATCATCATCTCCATTTCGCAGTTCTCCGAGACCGCCTTCATCCTCACCATCCCGTTTTTCCTGAAACGCTTCGGCATCAAGACCGTGATGGTGATGAGCATGATCGCCTGGGTGCTGCGCTTCGGCCTGTTCGGCTTCGGCAACCCCGGCGACGGGCTGTGGATGATCGTGCTGTCGTGCCTGATCTACGGCATGGCCTTCGACTTCTTCAACATCTCCGGCTCGCTGTTCGTCGAGCAGCGCGCCGACCCGAAGATCCGCGCCAGCGCGCAGGGCCTTTTCATGTTCATGACCAACGGCGTCGGCGCCGTCGCCGGCAGCCTCATCGCCGGCTGGGCGATCGATGCGTTCTTCACCGACCACGCCTGCAACGCGGCCACCACCATCTGCATGGACTGGCGCGGCATCTGGCTGGCGTTCGCCGGCTACGCGCTGGTGATGGCGATCGCGTTCGTCCCGCTGTTCAAGTACCGCCATGTGCGCGGCGACACCAGCATGGCGCCGGGGACCTGAGCCGTGACCGCGCAAGTCGTCGTCGTCGGCAGCTACAACCAGGACCACGTCTGGCACATCGACCACGCCCCGCAGGCCGGCGAAACCCGGCGCGGCCACGGCTTCGCCACCGGCCCCGGCGGCAAGGGCTTCAACCAGGCCGTGGCCTGCGCGCGCCAGGGCACGGCCACCGCCTTCGTCGGCGCGCACGGCGACGACGCCCTGGGCCGGCAGGCCGAAAACCTCGCCCGTGACGAAGGCCTGCAGGGCCGCTGGCAAACCGACGCCGGACGCGCCACCGGCAGCGCCTGCATCCTCGTCGAGGAGGACGGCCAGAACCGCATCATCGTGGACCTGGGCGCCAACGAGCGCCTGTCCGTCGCGCACATCGACGCCCAGGCCGGCCTGCTGGACCATGCGCGCGTATTGCTGACGCAGATGGAAACCGCCATCGGCAGCATCACCCATGCCCTGGCCCGCGGCCGCGAACACCGCCTGCTGACCCTGCTCAATCCGGCGCCGGTCCATCCGCAAGCCACGCGCGAATGCCTGCGCCTGGCCGACGTCCTGCTGCCCAACGAGGGCGAATTCGCCGAACTGTGCCGGCGCTTCGCCGACCACGGGGTGGACGCCGACGCCGTGGCCGGCATGGACGACGACGCCCTGCACGCGCTGGCCCGCAAGCTGACCGATGCCAGCGTGGTCGTCACCCTGGGCGCGCACGGCTGTTTCGTGTCCCACGGCGAATCACGCCTCGGCGACAGCAGGGCATGCTACCGGCTGGCGGCGGAAAAGGCCGACGCCGTGGATACCACCGGCGCCGGCGACGCCTTCTGCGGCGCCCTGGCGGCGGCCGTGGTCCGGCTGCACGACCGCCCCCTGCGCGACGCGGTCGTGCACGCCAACCGCGTCGCCGCCATGGCCACCGAACGCCGTGGCGCCGCCGGCGCCATGCCGCGCTGGCCGGAGGTGATGGAGCGCTTCGGCGAATGACAGCCGCCGATTGCCTGGGACGCGACATTGTGCCTTGGGCTGGAACCTCGAAAAACCGATCAATCGCGAAAACGCAGTCCGTTCATACTGATGCTTCGACAAGCTCGGCACTGGGGATGCGTCGCGCATCAAGGCCTGTCTCGAGCTTGTCGAAGGGGGCAGTCCCCGGGCATCCCGCGCCGTTCATGGTTCGATACCTCACCACGAACGGAATCGATACCTC
>CAZBZD010000100.1:2138-6801 GCA_964496295.1 uncultured Rhodanobacteraceae bacterium
GGCATCCCGCGCCGTTCATGGTTCGATACCTCACCACGAACGGAATCGATACCTCGCCACGAACGGAAACAGGTCTTGGCTAGAACAAGAAAAAGCGGTTTTTCGAGGCCCCCAAGCGGAATTCATCCGGATCAGTCTTCGTAAATGGCCTCGAGTTGCTGCGCGCTGCGCGCCATGCCGTGCAAGGTATGGATGCGGCCCTCGGCGTCCTTGTAGACCACGCCCGGCGTGCCGTAAAAACCCAGGCGCGTCATCAAGGCGTTGTTGGCACGGATTTCACGAACCGTGGCGGGCGACGGCCGGCCTTGCGGGTCGGCCGTGTCTTTCCCGAAGTTCTTTTCGTTTTCGCGCCATGCGGCGCCGGGATCGTCGGCCTCCAGGATGGCCGCGCCATGCGGCAGGCTGTCGGGTGAAATCACCGCCACCGTGATGACGCGGAAATCCACCTTGCCGCCGGCGATCCACGGCTGCGAGGCCTGCCACAAGCGATGGCAATAGGGGCATTCGGTGTCCATGAAGGCATACACCACGCGCTTGGCGTCGGGATTGCCGGCGGAGAACCAGGCCGATTGCTCCAGTTGCTTCCATTGCGCCTCGCCGAGAGCCGCATCGGCGACCTCGCGCATCGCCGGGGAAGTCAGGTCGCGGCCGGCCAGGTCGTACAGGCTGCCGATCACGATGTGCTTGCCGTCCGGGGTGACGTACACCGGCAATTGCCGTCCCCGGAACCTGCCGACGAAGCCGCGGAAACCCTCCGGCGCATCCAGCGGGCCGGTGATCTCGAGGCCGGTGCCGGCCAGCGCCTTCTTCACTGTCGACGCCGACACCGCGGGCGACTCCTGCGTCTGCTCCGGGGCGCGGGCACGGCTGCAGCCGACCAGCAGCAGGCTCAGCAGGGCGGCAAGGATCAGGTTCTTCATGTCATTTTCTCTCGACGGGGGAAGGGGAAGCGACGCGGGCCAGATGCGCCCGCAAGGTGGCGCGCGACAACGGCCCCACGCGCATGTCGCGCAGGCGGCCTTCGGCATCCAGGAACAGCGTGGTCGGGTAGCCGGGCGCATGGTAGTAACGCGCCAGCCGGCTGCCCGAATCGACCAGTACATGCCGGGGCGACAGGTTTTCGCTGTCCAGGAACGCGCGCACGGCGGCCGCCGATTCACCCTGGTCGACGAACACGAAACGCACCTTGGGCTTGGCATGACTTGCCGCTACCAGCATCGGCATCTCGCGCCGGCACGGCCCGCACCAGGTAGCCCACAGGTTGACCACCATGGGCCGGCCGCGCAGCGCCGCCAGTGTCGTGGCGCTGCCGTCCATGCGGCGCAGGGTCACCTCCGGCAACGGCGGATGCGCCGCCTGCCGCAAGCGGCTGGCGGCCAGGGTCAGGCCGCCCCACGCCACCAGCCCGCAGGCCACCGCCACGGGCAATGCACGACGCAAGCGCGGCCGGCGCAGCCACCACCACAACGTGGCCACCACCAATGCGCCGACGCCGGCCCGGATGACGAAGCCGCCGTCGCGGATGTCCAGCATCGTCCACGGCTCGCTGCGGTAGCCCTGCCACTGGCGCAACACGAAGGCGGCCCGGGCCGCCACCAGCGCGGCGACCAGCAGCCACCACAATGCCGGCCCGGCATCGCCATGCCCGCGCTTTTTCATGAAGCCGGCGGCCGCGTGCGCCGCGGCCAGGCCCAGCAAAATGGCCAGGATGCCCACGGAAAACACCCATGGGCCGACAGCTATCGCTTGCATGAGATTTCAACCGGTCAGAATGTCACCTGCGCCCACACGCCCGCCTCGTTGACGGTCTTGCGCGAGAAACCATCCATGCGCAGGCGCTCGCGCTTGTACACCGCGGCCAGGCGCAACCACCGGCGGGCGCGCCATTCGATGCCCGCGTTGCTGTAGCGGTCATGGCGTCCGGGGTCGAAGACGGTGCCGGGCCGGACATGGTCGTGGCGCGCGAACACGGACACTTCCGGCGTCACCTGCATGCTTGCCCAGGCCGACCAGCCATGGCTGCGGCCGGCGCCGGGCTGCATCACCGGATCCCAGCCTTCGGCGCGAAAATACTGCACGCCCACGCGCCAGCGCGCATCGGCATACGCGACCATGGCATCCCAGCGCCGCGCCGTACGCCGGCCGCGGCGATCATCGGCGTCCGAAGCCAGCGTGCCGTGGTAGCCGCCCAGCGCCAGCACCAGATGTTCGACCGGCTGCCAGGACACCCGCGCCACCACGTCCGGACCGTGGCCCAGGCGCGGCTTCTTGTAGCCGGCGCCGGTGACCAGCGACACGGCGTAATCGACTTGCCGGCCGTCGCCCAGTGCGCCCAGCGCATGCACGCCCCAGTCCGCCGAGATGCCCACCTTGGCACGCATCACCAGGCCCTTCTCCACATAACGGTAGCCGTACCAGCGATTGGCCATGCTCGCCCATGGCGTCGACGCCGCGCCCAGGCGCAACGTGAAAGCCCTGCTGAAACGCCCCTCGAGGTAGGCGTGCTTGACCCGGAGGTCGGTGGGGTCGTCGTGGCGATGCCATTGGATGTCGGTGGTCAGGTGCGCCGACCATACCGGGCTGAAACGATGGTCGACGCCGATGTAGAAACGCTTGAGGTCGGCCTGGGTATCGCTGGCGTTCGCGCCGCTGCCGTGCGGGTCGATGCGCGTGACATCCAGGAACAACTTGCCGCCGACGTGCGTGCCGCCGACCGGCACCTCGCCCGCCTGTACCGAAGCGGCGGCGAGAAACCCCGCCGCCGCTGTCCCGGCCAGGCACAGGCACCGGCTCACTTGCCGCCCCCGCCGGTACCGCTGCCCAGCACGTGGCCGTTGACTTCCTTGCCGTACAGCGACCACCGGGTGTCGTGGTAGCGCTTGCGGGTTTCGGCCACGTTGCCGGTGAACCGCGGGTCCTGCGGGCGTTCGTGGCTGTCCATGTACATGGCCACGTCCCAGGCCTGCTGGTCGGTCAGCGTGCCGCCGCGGCTGAACGGCATGTTGGCCTTGATGAAGGCCGCGGCATTGTTCAGTTGGTGCATGCCCGCGCCCCAATTGAACGACTCGGGCCCCCACAGCGGCGGGAACACGTAGTCGCCCGCCACCTTTTGGCCCTGGCCCTGCTTGCCGTGGCACAACGCGCAGTTTTTCTCGAACACCGCCTTGCCACGCGCGTAACTGGGCGGCTCGGGCGGCTTGTAGCCCTGCTTGGGATAGCCGGCGCCGGCCAGTTCGGCGCCCGTGGGCGCGCCCCTGGCCAGCCAGTAGGCGTACGTGGTCAGGGCCTTGATGACTTCGCTGTCGGCCGGCGGCGGCGTGCCGTTCATGCTGAAGCGGAAACAGCCCTGCAGGCGTTCGGTGAAGCTGTTGACCTTGTCGTTCTTGGAGCGGTAACGCGGATAGCGCACATAGGCCGCCCACAGCGACGCCGAGTCGGCGCGCCGACCGGCATGGAGATGGCAATTGCTGCAATTGAGCCCGTTGCCGACGTACTTGCCCGCGTATTCCCGGGTATGCGTGAAGATCCGCTCGCCCTTGCGCACCATGGCGCCAAACGCGTCGTCCGGGATCGACGTCGCCGGCGGCGGCGTGAAAACCGCCGCCTGTGCATGGGCGGCGGAAGCCGGCGCGGCCGCGCCGGCGGCGGCGCTGGAAGGCACGGCGACATGCGACGACGCGGGCTCCGCCGGCCCCTGTCCCGGCGACGATCCGGAGCACCCGCCCAGCATCAATCCCGCGACGGCGACGGCCAGGTACAACGCGTTTCGCGGCATGTTCATGGCGTGTCCCCCTGTTTCAACTCGGCCGGCTGGGCCGCAAACCACGTGGACACCGCCCGGATGTCTTTTTCGTCCAGCGCCGAGGCCACGTGCTGCATCAGGTCCAGCGGATCGTTGTGGCGCGTCCCCTGCCGCCATGCCTTGAGCTGGTTGGCGATGTAGGCGGCCGGCTGTCCGGCCAGCGGCGGGAAGTGCTCGCCCACGCCGACGCCATGCGGGCCGTGGCACTGCACGCAGCCAGGCACCTGCTCGTTCCAGCGGCCGTGTACGGCCAGTTGCCTGCCCAGCGCGTTGTCCGCCGGTGCGGCCTGGCCCTTGGCGGCTGCGGCCGGGATCGGCAGCTTGCTGTAATACGCGGCCAGTGCCTTTCGCTCATCCTCGCTGAGTGCCTTGGCGATGGGATTCATCACCGCCTTCGCGCGCGAGCCGTTGGCAAAGTCGTCCAGCTGGCGCTCGAGGTAGGCGGCATTCAGCCCCGCCAGGCGCGGAAAACCGGCTGCCGCCTGGCCGCCGCCATCGGCGCCGTGGCAGGTGGCACACGGCGGCGCGCCACGGCCGTTGCCCTGGCGCGCGATGGTGGCGGCGTCCGGCGCGGACTGGGCCGTCACGGCTGCCGGCCACACCATCAGCATGGCGACAACCCATCCAAAGCGTGCGTACGGATATGACAGCTTCATGCATGTTCTCCCGGTTTCCGGCACATCTACAGGGGCATCAAGGCATAGCCCTTCTGCTGCAGCTCGGTAATCGTGGTCAATGCCGAAAGCGCCACCGTCACGTCCTTGCTTACCCAGTCGTACTGGAAGTGGTGTTCGGCCACGGCCTGACCGCACACGGCCACGTCGATGCCGTCGGCGCGCAACTGGCGGATCACCGGCAGGT